>NZ_JASPGT010000020.1:0-5774 GCF_030228885.1 Corynebacterium sp. MSK195
AGAAACCGAGTACTATCTCACCCAGCCCATCAACACAGGGCCGTAAAAGAAGCGGAACTAAACCCAGGACGCTTCACCCTCTAGCACGGCACGTCCACCGCAGCGATGCGGTGGGGTTGGATCGTGAGGCTCTCCCCGGTGGATTCGAGCACCGCGGAGATGGTGGAGGGGGTCATCATCACGATGGAGATCCAGTCATGGCTGGTGGCACCCGCATAGTCCACGTAGTGCAGGCGCACCTGTGTGCCCGCGGTATAGGCGCGGCGCAGCTCGGACATGATCTCCCGCGGCGAGCGGAAGGTCCGGGTGTCCGAGGCCTTCGTGCCGTCCGCCGGGTCCACGGCGATGGCCTGGTCGTGGGCGCGGCGAAAACCCTCCACGGCGCCGTCGATCTCCGAGGCGATCTCGGTGGAGTCCCCAGTGATGTCCATGATGTTGCGCTGGGGAGTATCCACGCGAGACGGGACACGAGCCGAGTGGGGTTCGGTGGCGGAGCCCTGCTGGAATGCCCTGGTGGCGTCGTCAATCAAATACCGCAGGGACTGGGGAACGGACGAGAGACCGCCGGGGGACATGCGATCCAGGAAGGCCTCGATGTCCTTCCATGGGGCGTCATAGCGCTTCGGCCCGATCAGGCTGAATACGTCGCCTTCGCGGCCGTCCTCGCGCACCAGGGTGGCGGTGAGCCCCAGACGGCGGCGAGACTGCAGGTCGGAGGTCATGCGGAACACCGGGGCAGGCAGCAGGTGAACCTCGTCGTAAATGATTAAGCCCCAGTCGCGGGAGTCGAACAGCTCCAGCGCCCGGTATTCGCCCTTCGACTTGCGCGTGACCACTTGGTAGGTGGCGATGGTCACGGGGCGGATCTCCTTCTTCTCTCCGGAGTATTCGCCGATTTCATCCTCCGTCAGGGAGGTGCGGCGCACTAGCTCGTCCTTCCACTGCCTGCCCGCGACGGTGTTCGTCACCAGGATCAGGGTGGTGGCCTTTGCCTTGGCCATCGAGGCCGCGCCGACCATCGTCTTGCCCGCACCACATGGCAGCACTACCACGCCCGAGCCGCCTTCCCAGAAGCTATCGGCCGCCATCTCCTGGTAGTCGCGCAGCTGCCATTCTTCGTGTTCCTGCGACAGCTCGATGGGGTGTGCCTCGCCGTCGACGTATCCCGCCAGGTCCTCTGCGGGCCAGCCGACCTTCAGCAGTTCCTGCTTGAGCCTGCCGCGCTCGGAAGGGTGCACAACGATCGAGTCCTCGTCGATCTCTGCGCCCAACATGGGCTTGATCTTTTTGTGACGCCGGATCTCCGTCAGCACAGCCCTGTCCGTCGTCTCTAGCACGAGCCCGTGCGCTGGGTGCTTGATGAGCTTCAGCCGCCCGTAGCGATCCATCGTGTCGGCAATGTCGATGAGCAGCGGCTGCGGGGCGGGGAACCGCGAGTAGGTTTCCAGCACGTCCATGATCTGCTCCGCGTCGTGCCCTGCCGCGCGGGCGTTCCACAGCGCCAGCGGGGTGATGCGGTAGGTGTGCACGTGCTCCGGCGCGCGCTCCAGCTCCGCGAACGGTGCCAGCGCGGTGCGCGCCTCCTGCGCCTGTTCGTGGTCGATTTCCAGCAGCACGGTCTTATCCGACTGCACAATGAGCGGTCCGTTTCCAATGCCCACGCTGTGTGTCACTTCCTTTTTGTTTATCGACGCCACCGCGACGGTGTTGCTCAAGCCAAAGACATCATTTTACGCTGCAGTGGTGCGAACTCGTGCTCCACTATGCTGAGACCCATGATTGCTCAGACGGGAAATCTGCGCCAATGGCAGTATTTCGTGGCTTTAGCGGAGACCGGTAGTTTTACAGCGGCGGCAGCGCGACTGGGAGTGAGTCAGCCGCCTGTCTCCAATGCCATTAAGCGCTTAGAAGCTGGTGTAGGTACACCGCTATTTATCCGAGGGGCGGGGGAAGTGAAACTAACCGAGGCAGGGTTGACCTTGCTTCCATATGCCCGGGTGATTAATCGCGATCTTCAGACTATGCATTCGATGATTGACGGTATCCGAAGTGGTGCGCAAAGCGGGTTTCGTTTGGCCATCAGTAGTGCGCTTCCAAGCGAGATAGGATCGCGTATTGCAGCAAAGGCACAGCAGCATGATGGAGTAGTTTTGTCGTCACTGCCTTCTGTTGAGATTCTTGCCCGTGTTGAAGAAGGCGCTATTCATGCGGGGCTTGTTCAAGCTCCGGTTCCCTTGGGTACTCACCGCAGTGCGAGGCAGTTTTCTCTGTCACGTGATCTAGTGGTGCCGCCGGGGTATTCAAGGTTGGATAAGACCTTGTCTCAATTGAATCTGCTGGTGGAGAACCTGAATGACAATTCAAGTGCAGCCAGTGGTTTGGCGAGAGAGCTATTTCGGTCGGGTGTGTCTTGCGAAATTAATGATTCAGAGGATGCTCTAGGTAGGGGCTTATTGATTGGAAGAGGGGAGGGGATGTCTTTGGTATTTCGCGGTTTTCACCAGTTTGACAATGCTATTGAGCTTCCTTCCCGTTTCGATTTTTCCGTGGATGTAGTGGTTCGCCGAGGTGGGATGGACAATGGCGCCGAGGCCATGGCGGTCGCCGAAAGAATTTGTCGAAGGATTAACCAATGACTGCACGGATGGAGATGGCCCTGGAAAACGTGTTGACGCGGTCGGGGTGTGAGGGATGGTGGTGTGCATCGCGACTGCACGATGGGGTGACTATCGGACGCAAACAAGACGAGAAAATTCCGGTGGCATCCTTATATAAAATCCGGCTCCTCCACCTCACTTTGGAAGCGATTCAACGAGGTGATCTGGATCCTCGTCTTCGTGTTGACGTTGCACCGTCCAAAGGAACTTACGAAGGGTATGGGTTCGCTGCCTTTGATGACGCAGTGAACGTGAGTCTCCGAGACTTAATGAAACAAGTCGCATCGGTGTCAGATAACGTGGCCGCCCACGAGATTTTGCGTCTACTGCCTGCGTGGGCTCGAGAAGCATTTCTTAAACGGTTTCCACCTCATTATGACTTGCAAGATCGGAATAGCTTAGTGACGGCGGAGAAACAATTGCGTCAATATGTTCAATCCCAAGGGGGGAGTAGTACAGATATAGCGTTTTCTGCAGTCTCTTCGTTGGCGGAAATAACTAATGACTTGGAACAGGTTTGGAAAGACGATAGTGCAGCGGTACGTCGATCTATGTGTGAACTCTTGGGGTTGCAGGTGTGGCGTCACCGTGTTCCTTCAGGCTTTCCTCCAAGCGGCGTTGATATCTATGGAAAAACGGGCACTGTAGGACTTCTCCATGGTGAAGCTTCGATTATCCAGGTTGAGGGCGAGGAGCCCATTGTGGTGTCCATCATGCTGAAACAGGTGGTGCCAGAACAAGCAATGAGTACTCACGATGGTGCTATTGGCGAAGTGGCTAGACTGCTCGTGGACGCTCTTCGTTAGAATTTCTGCCACTTGAATACACACTTCTACCATCGCCTATATGTGAATGAAATGAGACAATTGCACTATGTGATATTGGTGGCATCCAATGCGTCTCACTTAACGTCACTCCCATGATGACTAAGCACAATCGTTTCCGTCAGTCGGTGATTGCACTCTGTTCGCTCTCCGCAGTGATGTTGAGCAGCTGTTCAGCTCTACCGTGGGAATCAGACTCAGACGTATTTCTCAAAGCTTTCAACGCGGGAGATGACAGCAAGGCTGCACGGTATCTGGATCATCCAGACCCGGAGCGCGCCCTTCATGAATTTCGGCAGTCACTTCATGGTGTGAAGGTCAACATCGAAACATCTGATATTTCCAATGGAAAGCAGAATACTCATGTGACTTGGTCCAAAGATGGTGTGGAGTTGGAGAGCAATGGTCGGCTCGTCCTTAGTGGACAGGATGGTAAGCCTCAATGGTTGCCTTCGATCTTCGAAGCTCAGTTGAGCGATGATTCCGCACTCTTTTTTGCTGAAGATAAACAGTACGATCTTCCAATTAAAGATCGCTTGGGCAATGAATATATGACCTGGACGAAAGTTATTCAGGTACGAGGTCGCAAAGATATAGCCTCTAGAGCGCAGGAATTGGCCCAGATTTTTGCACCAGTGTCTCCCACAACGACTAAGGAGTGGATCGAGCAGACCTTGGGAGAGTCTCAGGATGAAGACACCGTGCTCCTCACTTTGAGGCAGGAAGAATTCCGGAAGATACAAGAGCAACTTAGGACCTTTGAGGGAATTTCCACTGTGGAGCAGGGGCGTCTCTTAAGCGTGTCCAAAACTCTTAACTCTCCGCTGGATGCTGAATTGAACAAATATTGGGAGTCAGTGCTCGATGCTAATTCAGGATGGTCGATACGCGCTGAGAGTTCACAAGGTATGACGACGGTAGCCTCTGAGCCGCCTCGCCGAGTTCAGCCAATCGCAACCACTCTGGATATCACACTGCAAAGCGCAGCAAAACAAGCAGTGGACAGTGAGCAACGTGCCGCAGTTCTAGTCGTGCTCAATCCTAGAACAGGAGGTGTCCTTGCCGTTGCACAAAATGACAAGGCAAATAACCAAGGGCCAATCGCACTCACCGGGCTATTCCCACCGGGATCGACGTTCAAAACTGTGACCACAGCGGCGGCACTAGAGGCAGGGGCAGTCAGCATGGATGAGGAACTACCTTGTCCTAGCAATATCACCGTCGCTGGACGCAAGATTCCCAACGATCATGACTTCGATCTAGGTAGCGTTCGACTGGAAGAAGCTTTCGCCCAATCATGTAACACAACCCAAGCGGTCATTTCGGATCGTTTGGGAGAAGATGATCTGCAACGGACTGCTTTAGAACTCGGAATTGGCTCCGACTTCGACGTACCAGGGATGACCACACTTACTGGTTCGGTGCCGCGGACACCGGCTGGACCTCCTCGTGTGGAGGCTTCTATTGGACAGGGCGAGGTTCTAGCTAGTCCATTTGGGATTGCGCTCATGCAATCGACTGTCGCTAACGGCGGCTTGCTTGTTCCTCCACAGCTCATTCAAGGCGAACAGACAGTAGTGAATAAACAGGCAGACCAGCATGTCAGCGATACAACTATTCAAAGCCTCCGGACGATGATGAAATCAACAATTGACCACGGTTCAGCTAGGTCGTTGAGTGATCTTAGTGCACTTGGCGGAAAGACTGGTACAGCAGAAATTGATGGCAAGCTTTCCAATGGCTGGTTCGCTGGAACGACAGGGGAATTGGCGATTGCGTCCCTTGTAATCGAAGGAGATTCTTCTCAGCCAGCTGTGGAAATGGCCGGGCGTTTCCTTCGCTCGCCGGATGTTCAGAAATTCTCTGGAATTCAATAAACTTGCGTCATAACCTCTAGCACGGGTTAAGTAAAGAAAAGTGTGTCTTTTCCGGGCGTGTTGCGGTTATTTGATCCAGCCTTTTTGGATGCCGAGGTTGTGTTGGTAGCTGGTGTCGATGGCGGTGTCGTATTCTGCTGGTGCACCGATGTCATTGGTAGTGGCTGTGGTGTTGTGGGTGATCAGGTCTGTTGCTGTGGAAAGTGCGTCTTGACCCCATCGTTGGTCCCTGGCGATCTTGACCGGATCGTCAGGGACTTCTGTATGTAGATACAGCCACCAATCCATCACTGTGCGTTGATGCGGTAGTGATAGTCCGCGGTGTCTGCGGGCTAGTTCGGGCCTGGCCCCCGGAAAGTAGACACGTCGGGGGTTAGCTATGCTGCTTGGGTCAGTGTAGCTGAATTAAGCGCCTC
>NZ_JASPGT010000021.1:0-5387 GCF_030228885.1 Corynebacterium sp. MSK195
GGCATGGTGGTAGATTACCTTTCTTCCCAACCCAACCGGGCTGGATATCAGGTGTCTACCAAACAGGGGTCAGGTCCAAGCCCCGCAGCGCGTGGTCTCCTTGGGCTACACGGATCAGGACGCACTGCTGGCGCTGGGAGTTACTCCTGTCTCCGTGAAGTACTGGGACGGAATGACCCCGGATGGTCAGGCTGCGGGCAACTGGTCCAATGACAAGATCGAGGGCGACACTCCTCGGATCGACAAGGACACAGAAGTCAACGCGGAAGCCATCGCCAAGGACAATCCAGACCTCATCGTGGCCGTGTACTCGGACATCGATGAAGACACGTACAAGAAGCTGTCTGAGATCGCCCCTGTCGTCGTACAAAAGGGCGAATACGAAGAACTACAGCAACCATGGGACGTGACCACGGAAGAGATCGGGCAGGCCGTGGGCAAGCCTGAAGAGGCAAAGCGCCAGGTGGAGCAGGTCAAGGAGAAGTTCGCAGAGCTCAAGGGCCGCCACCCAGAATGGGCCGAAAAGGAACTCGGCGTGGCCACTGTCTCCGACGAGAGCCTGGCTGTCTTTGCCGAGGGCGATCCGCGTAGCCGCTTCTTCACCGAGCTGGGATTCAAGATCAACCCGGCCTACGCGGGCATCACCAAGGACAAGTTCTACGGTGAGGTCTCCAAGGAAAACGCAGACCAGATCAACTCTGACGTGCTGGTGTGGGATCAACTGTCTTACTCTCCGAAGCAGAGCAAGGCTTCTGTGACCGAGGATCCGATCGTGGGCAAGCTGCCCGCCGTGAAGGACGGACACAGTGTCTACCTGGAAGGCGACCTGGAAAAGGCCTTCGGATGGCAGACCGTGCTGAGCCTGAACTACCTGCTGGACAAGATCGAGCAGCCGTTGGCAGACGCCACGAAGTAGTCTGAATCAACTGCCGAACCGCCCCGCATGAACGTGCTGGGGCGGTTTTGCTGTTGCTGGCTAGGGGACGGGCACTCATGGGGATAACGGATGCACGCTAGGGGCGAGCTGCCTGTATTCCGGTCAGAAACCGGGGTAAGAATAGACCAGTTGTTTTCTAGAAGGGATTCCCTGTGCACTTAAGCGACCTCATGGACGCCACCACCCTGCTCCAGAACTTTGGCGGCTGGGCGCTCGGCGGCATTGCGCTGATTATCTTTATTGAATCCGGCGTGCTCTTCCCGTTCCTCCCCGGCGATTCCATGCTGGTCACCGCGGCAATCTTGCGCGATCAGCTGGGCTTGAACGTTCCGATTCTGGTGGGCGTGGCCATCGTCGCGGCGTTCTTGGGCGACCAGGTAGGTTTCTGGCTCGGCCACCGCTTTGGCCGCAAGTTGTTTAAGCCCGACGCCAAGATCCTCATAACCGAGCACCTCGAACAAGCCGAGGCTTTCTTCCTGAAGTACGGGCCGTTGGCTCTGGTACTGGGGCGCTTCATCCCGATCGTGCGTACCTACATTCCCGTGGCCGCTGGTACCGCGGAGATGCCGTACAAGAAGTTCGTGGGATGGAACGTCACGGGTGCAGTGCTGTGGATTGTCAGCATGGTCGGCATTGGCGTGCTGCTGGGGGATATCCCGGGCATTGCGGATCGCATCGACATGATCGCCATCGTCATCGTGCTGGTGTCTGTGACTCCGGTGGTGATTTCCGCGATGATCAACTGGCGGAAGTCCAAGAAGACTCCCGCCCAGGAGCTGATGGAGGACTAAGCCCTGATCGTCACTTGGGGACGATCAGCGGACCGCCGGTGACAGGATCCTCGATGACTAGCGCGTTGAGGGCAAACGCCTCGAGCAGTAGCTCTGGGGTAATGACCTCGCTGGGACGCCCGGTGGCGAGGACCTGTCCATCCTTCATCACCACGAGATTATCGCTGTAGCGTACAGCCAAGTTGAGATCGTGCAGCACCATCACCACAGTCCGATCCAGCTCTCGGCGTAGACGCTGCACCAGCTCCAAAATCTCTACCGACGTGGCCAGATCCAGGTAGGTGGTGGGCTCGTCCAGGAACAGGATGTCCGTGTTCTGCGCAAGAACCATGGAGATCCACACACGCTGCCGCTGCCCTCCGGACAGAGAATCCAGGGTGCGCTCCGCCAGCCCCATCGAGCCAGTCATTTCCAGCGCCTTGTGCACCTCGGCTTCGTCCGTGGACGACCACTGACGGATCCACGATTGGTGTGGGTGCCGACCGCGCGAGACGAGATCAGCCACGTTGAGTCCCTCCGGGGCGGTAGGGGTTTGTGGCAGCACGCTGATGGTCCGTGCGAGGTCCTTGCGCCTGATGGATGAGATATCGGCGCCGTCTAACAGCACTTCGCCCTCATTCGCCGGAAGGAGACGAGACATGGCTCGCAACAACGTGGATTTGCCGCAGCCATTGGGGCCGATGATTGTGGTGATCTGCCCGCGAGGAAAGTCCACGTCCAAGCCTTCGATGACCGTCCGGTCGCCGTAGCCCACGGCGAGGCCGCGTGCGCTCATGCTGTGCTTCTGAGTCATGTGTCCTTCTTTGTTCGCGGCACTGCTAACTTCCAGGGTGGGATCTTTTCTCATGCCGTGGTTGACCTATTCCGTTGGACCAGCAAATAAATAAGGAACGCACCGCCGATTGCCGAGGTGAGAATGCCCACCGGCAGCTCTACGGGCAGAAGAGTTTGGGTGCTGATATCTGCCAGCAGGAGTAGCGCAGCGCCGGTCAGCGCAGAGGCCAGAAGCGGTGGTGCAGAGCAGTTGCACAAGCGCAGCGCCACCTGTGGGGCCACGAAGGCGACGAACCCGATGGGGCCAGCGGCCGAGACCGCCACTGCTGCCAAAGCCACGGCAGCGGCGAGCAGAAGCACCTGCACACCCTGGACGTTTTGTCCCAAAGCCCGTGCAGTATCCGAGCCCAGCAAGGTGGCTAAAAGTTGGTGACCAATCCAGGCCAGCAGCGGTGTAAACACCAACACAACAATGGCGATGGGCCACATCTTGGACCAGTCCGCAGTGCTCAGGGAGCCAGTAAGCCAGAACTGCGCGGCCGCGGCATCGCGCAACTCCGTGCGGATCATCAGGAAGTTGATATACGAGGTCAACAGAGCAGAGATGATGATGCCGAACAGCACTAGCCGGAAGGAATCAGTCGATCTCCTCCACGCCAGAGCCCACATCACCGTTGCGGTGACAGCCGCACCAAGCACCGCGGCCAAGGGAATGCCGATGCTGCTGAGCCAGCCGAGGAAACCACCAGCGCCACCACCCAGAGTGATGACGGTGACCGCGGCCGCGGACGCGCCCGTAGTGAAGCCCAAGATATCCGGGCTGGCCAGCGCATTGCGAGTCACGGACTGAGTGAGGGCTCCGGATAATCCCAGCGCACAGCCCACCAGAATGGCCGTCAGCGCACGAGGCATGCGCCAATCCAAAACCACCAGACGCTCAATGCGGGTGCCCTGGCCGGTGAACAGCACCTCCAGCACACGAGCCGGGGACACAGGATAGTCACCCAGGCCGATGGAGACCGCCGCTAGCAAGACGATCGCCACGAGCAGCAATAGAGACACCGTCAACGCGCGAGGGCGCCAGACCACAGAAAATGAGCCCACGCGGAATGGCGGGCGCCCAGGGATAGTGGAAGAGGTAGGGCGGGCAAGGAGGGAACTCATTAAATGGCCACCACCCGGCGTCGATAAATAAGGGCGATGAAGAACGGCGCGCCCACGAACGCGAGGATGATGCCTACTTGCAACTCGCCCGGACGAGCGATCAGACGGCCCACCACGTCTGCGAACAGCATCATCACCGCACCCGTCAGGGCAGAGTAAGGGAGGATCCAGCGGTAATCAGGGCCCGTGATGGCGCGCACGAGGTGCGGGACCACCAGGCCGATGAAGGTGATGGGGCCGGCGGCAGCTGTCGCGGCACCGGCCAGCAGTGCGATCAGAGCCATGCCAATCAGGCGGGCGCGCTGGGTGTTGATGCCCAGTCCGGAGGCGATGTCATCGCCCAGATTCAGGAGGTTTAGCTGCGGTGCCGTGATGAACGCCAGCAGGAGGCCCACCAGGATAAACGGCAGCACGCCGTAGAACACGGTGAGATCCCGGCCCGCGATGGAGCCGACGGTCCAGAAGCGCATGCGATCCAGATTGGCATCGTCAGTGAGGATAAAACCGCTGATGATGGCGCTGAGGACCGCGGACAAAGCCGCGCCGCCGAGGACCAGCGTCATTGGATTGGCCTGTCCTCCTCCTATGGACGCCAAACTAAACACCAACGCAGTAGCAGCGATGGCCCCACCGAACGCCCACATGCTGGTAGCCCACACGGACGTCACACCCAGCAAGGAGAAGCTGGCAACCACGGCCAGGGACGCACCGTAGTTGATGCCGAGAATGCCCGTGTCCGCGAGAGGGTTGCGCGTGTGCCCTTGGATCAATGCACCGGAGGCGCCAAGGGCAGCACCGGCGACTAGGCCCAACAGGGTGCGGGGAATGCGGAGCTCGACGATCACGCGCTGATCCACATTCAGCCCCTCCGCGTGGCCGAACGCCGTGCCGAGATCGCGGAACACGGCGGACACTTCTCCAAAAGGGATCTGCCGTGATCCAAACACGATGCTGGCAACGATGCTGGCGAGCAATAGGAGGAAAAGGACGCCGAGGCCGACGAGGCGACGCGGGATTTTACCTGATGGAGCGCTGGCAGAAGCGTCCGCAGTAGCGTCCGCGCGAGACCCCAGGTGTGATTGAGAAGGGGATTGCGCATGCGGGGTAGAGATAGCCATGCATCCCTCCTTGACGCGTGAAAGTCCATGATCTTAACGGGAGCAAGCTTATATGAACAAGGTAAGCCTAATCAAAGTACTACAAGGAGGGATTGTGGAGCTGTGCAGGTGAGTGTGTGAGCCAGCAGGTGCGGCTAGTGAGGTCGGTCGGCCCTGAATGGCGCCGACCCTACACCTCAGCTCTATGCTTCTGAGCAGGGATTTGGACATGTTTTAGCTGGTTGCTAGGCTAGTCAGGTCTTGCCGTAGGTAGGTACCCCCATGTTCTTTTTTTCGACGCTAACGCGTCAAAATCCCGGGAATGCCACATGACCTGCGGAAAGAGTCTCCCGCTACAAGGGAGAAAAACTGTACATCCACTTTGTTACAGGCCCCTCGCCCGAAGCGGCCGCACGGATAAAGGCAGCGAGCACCCCTAACTACTGAGTTAGGCGGAGCGTGAGTAGCCAGCGATCGTGCGGTACACGCGATTCATCAAGGGTGAGCACGGGAACCGTAACGAAAAAGGCAACAGGTCACTTCACATGGTGCTGTTGCAAAGTTGGGCGGAGAGCCGAGACGACCCAGTTTCTCATTTCCTGATGGCCGCTGCGTGCCGGCGTT
>NZ_JASPGT010000022.1:0-5039 GCF_030228885.1 Corynebacterium sp. MSK195
CCGTATCGTCGTTGAGGCTTGCAGCGATGCGTTTAGCACCATAAAGCCCGTGCTCATCATCGAAGATGGTCTTGATTCTTGCGCCAATAAGAGCATCAGAGCATATCTTTAACCTGCGATTTTCGCGGGTGTTAACCCATTTGTAGAACGAGGATCGATTGAGCTTTAATACGTTGCACATCCGCTTGACCGAGTATTCGGTTCGGTGGTCATAGACAAACTGGAAGCGGATTACCAGCGTGTCTCTTCAGCAAAATATTTCGCGGCCTTGCGCAGGATGTCGCGTTCTTCGCGCAACTTTGCGTTTTCTTTTTCTAGCTGGCGGATTCGCTCAGAATCAGTCGTCGCCTGGGCCTTGTCGCGCATGGTCTTCGTGCGGGATCGTTTGCCGGTGCCGTACTGCTTAAGCCAGGAATAAAGTGAGGAACGATTAACGCCAAGCTCTGTTGAAGCCGCGTGAAGTGAGAGGTCCTCATTGTTTTCGTAGAGGGCCACAGCATCACGTTTGAACTGTTCGGAGTACCTAGGCATGGTGGTAGATTACCTTTCTTCCCAGCCCAACCGGGCTGGATATCAGGTGTCTACCTAACGGGGGTCAGGTCCTGCATGCCGTTTTCCTCCTCAGGGATGATGTTGGACGGAGGCCACGGTCGCTAGACTTAAATAGGTAATTTCCCATTTACAAGGAGAATTTGTCTCATGACTGATGCTGCGGCTCGCGCCGTTGACTTGTTTAAGCAATACGGAAGCGATGACACAGCCGTCGTCGCTCTTGATCATGTATCCATTGAATTTGGCAAGAACGAATTTACTGCGATCATGGGCCCGTCGGGTTCCGGTAAGTCGACGCTGATGCACACCATGGCTGGTCTCGATTCAGCGACTTCCGGATCAGCATTTATCGGTGATACCGATATGTCGGCGCTCAACGACAAAGACATTACGGCGCTGCGTCGTGACCGGCTGGGCTTTATTTTCCAGTCCTTTAACCTTGTGCCCACGCTGACTGCGGCGGAAAACATTACATTGCCGACGGACATTGCCGGCAAGAACGTCGATAAGCAGTGGTTTGAGGAGGTCACTAGCCGCCTCGGCCTAGCAGAGCGCCTGGAACACCGCCCAGCTGAATTGTCTGGTGGACAGCAGCAGCGCGTGGCCTGTGCTCGTGCATTGGTTTCTCGGCCGGAAATCATCTTCGGCGATGAGCCAACGGGCAACCTGGATTCGAATTCTTCGGCCGAGGTGCTCGACATTTTGCGAACCGCGGTGGATAAGGACAACCAAACAGTGGTCATCGTGACGCACGATGCCAAGGCCGCCTCGTATGCGGACCGGGTGGTTTTCCTTGCTGACGGCAAGCTTGTGAATGAGTTGCACAATCCGACGATGGAGGCCATTCACCAGGTAATGGCGGAGATTGAGGGCTAAATGGCACGCGGAAACGCAATGCGCAGAGTATCTCTGCGTAATATTGTGGCGCATAAGTTGCGCCTTGGGCTGACGATTCTCGCGGTGGTTTTGGGCACTGCGTTTATTGCCGGCTCGTTTATGTTCACCAATTCGCTGAAGTCTACGTTTGACTCCGCCGTGGATAATCAGTTCCGCGGCGTGGATGCAGTGGTGAGCCAAAAGGACGACAATGGCGCGAAACTGGATGACAAGCTGCGTCAGAAGCTGGCTGACGATAAGGATGTTAAGAACATCAATATCGCGGATTCGGAGACCGTTGTCGTGTCCGATGAGAACTCGGAGGCCTATCAAACCCAGGGCGGCACGGCCAGTGTTGTTCCGTTCTACCCAGAAGACAAGGTCGTTGGTGGCGCCGATGAGCTGAAGGAGGGCGAGGAGCCTAGCGGTAAGGACGAGGTCCTCGTCAACTCTTCCGCGGCCGACAAATACGACATTTCCGTGGGCCAGAAGCTGACTGTGGTTCACCCTGATGAGCAGGATACGGTTACCGTTTCTGGCATCTCGGAGCCCGCGGTCGACCAGGGCGAGAGCATCGTGCTGAGCATGGCTGAAAAGGATTACCTGGAGCGCTACGGTGATCCGAGCCAGCTCAAGGTCTCGGCAGCCGATGGAGTGGATGCGAATGCCTTGGTGGATCACCTGAACGAGAAGTATGAAGTCAAGGCGGAGTCGGGTGAGCGCCTGGCTGAGGAGACCTCGGAGATGATGTCCTCTGCCTTGAAGTTCATCAATTACTTCCTCATCGCGTTTGGCCTGATTGCGCTGCTGGTGGGCACCTTCATCATTGCGAATACTTTCTCGATGATTGTCGCGCAGCGCACCAAGGAGTTCGCTCTCTTGCGTGCGCTGGGTGCTTCCCGTCGCCAGATCACAAACTCGGTGGTGGTGGAGTCTGCCATTGTTGGTGTTCTGGGGTCTATTGTTGGCGTGGTTGCCGGTATGGGTTTGGTCGCAATCATTAAGGCAGTCATGAGCGCGCAGGGAATGCCGCTCGATGGCGGCTTGGGCCTGAGCGTCTCGGCTATCGTAGTTCCAATCATTTTGGGCACTATCGTGACGGTTGTATCCGCATGGGCCCCGGCACGGCGCGCGGGCCGCGTGCAGCCGGTGGAGGCAATGCGCACTACCGAATCAGCTTCCGGAACTTCCCTGAAGGTACGCACGATTTTCGGTGCCATTATCTTGCTGGTGGGCATTGTTGCGGCGTTGGCAGGCGTGCTTTCCGAAGGCGAAACCAACGTCCGCGCCATCCTCGTCGGCGTCGGCGCATTCGGTGTCATCGTGGGATTCTTCCTGGCCGGCCCTGCTTTGTCGCTGCCTCTGGTGCCGACGGTGGGCAAGGTAATCGGTGCACCGTTTGGCGCTATTGGTTCACTGGCGGCGACGAACTCACGTCGTAATCCGCGCCGTACGGCAGCCACCGCATTTGCGCTGACCTTGGGCGTGGCTCTGGTGACTGCCATCGGCATGCTGGGCGCAACTATGAAGTCCTCCGTGGCCGATACCGTCGAGCAGAATATTACTTCTGATTACCTGCTTTCCGGTCCTAGCTCCGGTGAGTTCCCGACGCCGAAGGACACGGGTAAACGCGCGGCGGAGGCCGAGGGCGTCGATAAGGTGATTACCGTCGGTATGGCTCCGGTAGCCGTCGATGGTCAGGCATCGATGGATTATGGTCCACAATTCCAACAAACGATGACTGCGGATGGAGATCCGTCGTCGATGATTGCGCTCGACATGGTTGAGGGCGATGCCAACTTGGAGAAGGGCTTCATTGCTACCGATGAGTTTGCCAAGGAACACGGCTGGAAGGTAGGAGAGACCTACAAGGTTACTTCTGCGGAAAAGGACAAGAAGGCCGAGGCGAAGCTGGTCGGTACCTTTAAGCCCACCGATGTGGTCCAGAATATGGTGCTTTCGCAGGATGTGGCGGAAAAGGTCGCACCGAAGAAGTCCTTCACCGTCCAAATGGTGGGCGTCTTGGGCCAGGAAGGCTATGACAAGGAAGAACTGCGTCACAACCTAGAGGACTCGGTCAAGGATTTGGTCGTGGTTCAGGTTAATTCTGGCGAGGAGTATGCGGGCCAAGCCGCCGGATTCATCGACCAGATGCTTTCCATCCTGTATGGCCTACTCGCCCTAGCGGTGATTATTGCCGTTCTGGGTATTGTCAATACCTTGACCCTGGGTGTTATTGAGCGACGCCAGGAGATTGGCATGTTGCGTGCCGTGGGTACGCAGCGCCGCCAGATCCGCACGATGATCACTCTTGAGTCGGTGCAGATTGCGCTCTTTGGCGCGGTGATGGGCATCCTTATCGGCCTTGGCTTGGGCTGGTCCTTTATCAAGATTCTCGGTGATGAGGGATTGGACTCCGCGCAGATTCCGTGGGCGATGGTGCTCATTATGCTCGTAGGTTCGGCCGTCGTGGGCATTATCGCGGCCGTCTGGCCGTCGAACCGTGCGGCAAAGACGCCGCCATTGGAAGCGATCGCGGACTAGCCTAAAACGCCCAAGGTCTCCCTTCTTGGTACGAAGAAGGGAGACCTTCCTGTATTTACGCGGCCATCCAAACCCTGAACGCCGATACCGCATCCTTGGTTTTCATATCCGGCAGGTAGGCATGCATGGTGGCCAACGCGATAGAAGGAAGTTTCAGTTCATCGTGATAACAGAGGTACCATGGGTGTTCCTCGGGCTGGAACTTGCGCTTGCTGGCCGCTAGGGTGCGGAATCCATAGAGTGGTTCGACTTCCTCACCAAGGCGGTCGAGGGCGACGTCGAGCCAGTCAGGCTCGTCTGGTTGTCCGGCAAGTGGGGCACCGGAAAGGGAAATCCAGGCTCGGCCTTCGGAGTGCGCGATGAGCATCGCTTCTGAGATGAGGAGTTCAATAACTCCTTTGAATCCGTGCTCATTGCGGCGCATGACGTCGAGAATGTAGCCGGCAATGGCACCATTTTCGTATACCGGCATCCAACTGGTGACACCGTGTAATGTGCCATCGGCAGACTCAGCCAGCAAGAGCCGGGTGCCGTCCACCATCATTTCTTCAAGGCCGCCGAGGGTAAAGCTCATTTCGGGGAGGGCCTTTTCAGAGACCCAGTCCTCGCTTAACGCGGTCACGCGGGCGATGGAGGCGATATCCAGCTCCTTCCAGGTTGTCCACCGTGTCGTGATGCCTTCCTTTTCTGCTTTGTTTCGTGCGGTGCGCACGTTTTGGAATTTCTTTCCCTTGAACTCTACGGATTCGCAGCTGAGTACGGCTTCTTCTGCGACCTGGAGGCGTTTTAGCTGCGGGTGTGCATCGGCGAATTGGGTATTGACGGAATACCACGCCACCGTCCAGCCTTGCTCAGCGGCGAAGTCCTCGAACTCCGCGCTGATATCGTGGCCGACAGGAGCACCCAGTGTGAGGGCGATGCCATTGGAGACGCGGTAGGCCACGTAGGAATCATCGTGGAAGAAGTAGTGGTTGGATCTCCACAGGGTCATGGGCCTGGCCCCCGGAAAGTAGACACGTCGGGGGTTAGCTATGCTGCTTGGGTCAGTGTAGCTGAATTAAGCGCCT
>NZ_JASPGT010000023.1:0-4508 GCF_030228885.1 Corynebacterium sp. MSK195
GAAACCGAGTACTATCTCACCCAGCCCATCAACACAGGGCCGTAAAAGAAGCGGAACTAAACCCAGGACGCTTCAGAGTTTCTTCAAGACTTACACCTGGCAGACGTACTCGTGCTTGATGACTTCTTAACAACGCCGATTGATGCTGCCACAGCACACCAGCTGCTCAACATTCTTGCTGAGCGCGAACACCGGAGATCAACCATTGTCACCTCCCAGTTCACACCCGATGAGTGGTACAAGTCCATCCCGGATGCTGTCATCGCCGAGTCGATCCTGAATCGGCTTGTCGTTGGCGCTGAGATCATCACACTCGAAGGACCAAACATGCGCCTCGAAGCCAATACGCAGTAGCGGCTCATAGTCAACGCCCGGGTGTTACCCGATACTCACCCGGGTGTTACCCGATACTCACCCGGGCGTTACTGAATACTCACCACAGCGTTACTAAATCCGTGGTCCTAACAGCTATCGCGTCCCCATTCGTGGCCATGTCTCAGTCGTTTAGCAAGCAGGCGAATACGCTCTGGTACGAGATTTTCGATGTCGTCAAAGCCAACTCGCTGGTGGACTACTCGGGGCCGACTCCTGCGGATAACGTGATGGAACGGCTACTTCAGGCACGCTCATAGTTATTGGCGTAGTGCGGGTGCAGTGTGGGCGTAGATGACGACCACTGCAATCAAGGCGATACAGACGGCGAAGGGTGCCAGCGGGTTCCACCCGTAAAGGGCGGTCGAAGCCAGCGGGGCAATCGCGTACGCCAACCCATTATTAGCGTTGATGATGCCAGCCACTGCGCCTTGCTCATCTGCACTCATCTTCAAGGTTGGGCCAGTGTTGTACCCGGGCATCGCCAGTCCCATACCTACCCCCAGCACGATACACCCGACAACCAGTAAAGCGTGCGAGGAGGTAGGCCAAATGAGCACAGTTGCAACTAGTGTAATGGCCAGACCAGTACGTAAAAGCTTCGCTGCTCCCCACCCTGTCTTTGGAGCAATCACCGCTTGGGCAATGATCATGGTCACGCCCATGATGGTCAGGTAAATCGCGGAAATACCTGCGGTCGCAGTTGCCGACAGGGCGAAGCGGTCTTGGACAGTGAATCCAAAAATCGTAGCAACAGAAGAAAACACAAGAAACATCACCAGACCAGTTGCTAGCCAGGGAGCTACACGCGGATCAGTGAAGCGAATCCGTTGAGGCTTTGCAAAAAGTTGCCCTCGGCTTTGAGGTGCGAAACTCACCAAGAGAACAACCAGACCAATCACCATCACAACGGGCATGACCACCAAGGGCAAGAGCAGGCCACCAGCAGCGGCTAACACACCTCCAGTAACACCTCCAACAATGGAGGCCATCCCTTGAGCCGCTCCAATCATGCCCAGTGCTTTTACCCGCCCGTTCTCGCTGGCAGCATGCGTGACCAGGTGGGCTTGCGCGGTCGGGGCGATCGCTGAAATCCCTCCACCATAGAGCAAACCACGAGTGATCACAACACCAAAAACTAGTCCGACACTGCCAACTACCTGGTTCATCCCCAGGTAGGAGACAATACCGAAGGCGCTCAAAGCGATGATCGCGATCACAAGCCCAGCAGCGAGTACACGTTTAGCGCCGACACGTTGGGAAGCTCGCCCCCAATAAGCACTCAAGCTCGCTAGTACAATCGCTGCCAAAGAGATAGTGGCGCCAATATGCCATTCCCGCAATCCCATCTGTCGTGACAGTGGCGCGATGATCGGATTGAGAATCATTTGCCCCATAAAGGCGAGAAAAACGATTCCCACTACCAGGTTCGCTTGCGCTCCTGGATCAATAGAGCTCTGTGTCGGCTTATTACTACGAGGGTCGGGCATCACTACACTCCATTACTAGAACACTGTTTCACTTAGGGATATTGTAGAATGGTGTTCTAGTAAGGGTCAAGGAATAAGTTAGGGTCACCTTATGAACACTGTGCTAACGGGGCGAAGGGCTGGGCTATCACGCGAGCTGATTGTCAAACAAGCTGTACAGTTAAGCGCGATCAGTGGCGTTGAGGGATGGTCAGTACGGGACATTGCCCGTGAACTGGGCGTGGTTCCCTCAGTGATTTATCATTATTTTCCAAACAAGGAAGCCATTTGTGATGCTGTTGTAGACCGGGTATGTGTCGGGATTGAAGTTCCCGACCCGGACCTTGAATGGAAAGCCTGGTTTCGAGCTATGGCTCACAATCTACGCCCCGCATTGTTAGCATATCCGGGGATTACCGACAGGTTCGCGCGGGGCAAGTTCACCGAACAGTTTTTGCCGATGATCGATGGAGCCTGGGCCAAACTACAAGAAGCTGGGTTTGGTGACAATTCGCCTGTGGCCTACACAATTATCGCGAACTCGATCATCCACACGATCGGAGCGAGAAACCTGCGCGCATCCAATCAAATCCAGCCTCGCCACAACCTGCACGAAATGCTTGTCAGGCTTGAGCCTATGATGGCTCAATCTGTTGGACTGACCAGTATTGTCAACTCTTACCTGGAGCCTCTCTCACACCCTGATGAAGAAGAAGCGATGTCCGAGGAATACTACGACCTCGTCATCGATGTGATCCTAGACGGCATCGAACACACCCTGCTGCCTTAACTCTGACCCACTTCTCAATCATCGTCTTAGTGAGCGCCCGCACAGCTGTGTACTTCAACACAGCGGATGTAGCCCAGTTGATAAGCCGGGTCAGTTCACGTTCACCCCTCGCGTTATCATGGTCACGGAGACGGTTAAGTAGTTCTTCCTGATACGGATTATTCATGGTGTGCCCTTCATCCAGGTATGGGTAAAGGGGGCCAAGGCACACACCCTGACCCCCTTCGCTGCCTGCTACGGGCTAGCGTCTACTCGGTAGCACCCGCCGTGGTCGGCTCCACCACATCCTGTTCAGCCGTCGCCAGCACCTCCGGGCGGAACACGGAACCGCCGTACACCTGGAGGCCCGTAATCGCACGGGTGAAACGGAACGGCAGCATGGACGATTCCGCCACCTCCGTGATCTGGTAGCCGAACGGGGTAGCCATCGGGTGGCCCGCAATGACCACCTCACGGCCCGCCACCGTCGGCACCGTCGGCGCGGAAATGATGCGGAACCCGAGCAGGCGACCAATCTCACCGTTCAAGAGATTGCTGTTGTTCACTGCCTTGTCCAGGCGCTCGTCGTACAGCAACGCCGATTCCATCTCCGGGCCAACCATCACGAAACGGTCAGTCTTCGGAACCGAAGTGGCGTTGAGTTTCTTACGCAGCACCACCAGCGTCTTGTACGCGTCCTTCTTCTCAATGTCGAGCGGGAGGGTGCCCACCTTGTTGGAGTTCTTCACTCCGTCCTTCATGAGCTTGCCGATGTAGGTATCGACCTGCTCGGACATGCCTTCCTCTGCCTCGCTGACTGCCTCCGGCTTCACGTCTAGAGCAGACTGGACGGAAGATACCAGCGGAATCTTGAAGTTGAAGTAGTCGCCCTGGTCGGTCTTGAACTTACGCTCTCCGAACTCGACATCTTCAACAATCATGTCTTCGGACTCGTCGTACTTACGGATGGTGGGACGGCTAAGGTTGGTGACAACAACCTCGTCACCCTTACCGCGGATTTCGCCCTCAAAGTCGCAGTTCGTCACACCCTCCTGCGCGAATGCCCAGGTCTGACGGAGCGGCTGCATGAGCGCAGACGCGACAATCGGGCCGATTACCGGATCCCAGTTCTTGTGGGACTGTGGAGTTGCCATAGTGCGTTCCTCCTAGTGGAAACTTTTAGCGGCTGATACGGCCTTCCTCCACTGCCTTGTTGATTTCCTCAAACTTGCCCTGTGCGTACAGGCGGTCGAGGTCATCGGCGGTGAGGATTCGGCCATCGTTGTTGTTCGTGGGGCTGGGGTTCCGCTGGTGCGGGGTGCTACCCCACCCGCCTTGAACTGTGGGAATGAGTTGAGCGTGTTGGTGACGAGTTCGCCAGCCTTACTGTCCCACTCGTCGCTGCCCCACTTCGGGAGATCACCTACACCACGGAGATACGGCACAAGCATGTCGGGGTCTGCCCCGTTTTCCTTCGCCAGCTTGCGTAGGGTGTTGTCCTCGCGCATTCGGTCGAGTTCGGCCTGGAGCTTGTCACGCTCGGCTTCTCGTTCCTGCGCAGCGGCCTTGGCCTGCTTGATTTGTTCCTCCGTGTCTTTGTCGGACGGTTCAAAACCGAGTACCTGCGCGAGTTTCTTCAACGTCGCTGCCTGTTCTTCCGCCTGCTTCGCCTTCACTCGGCGGTCGCCGTTCTCGTTCTTCAACTTGCGGTTTTCCGCTTCGTATCGGGCGAGCTGCTTACGTAGCGCGTCAAGGTCTACGGCTTCGTCCGCCTCGTTGGCCTGCGCCTCGCCTAGGTGTTCACCGGCTTGGGTGTAGTTCGGGCCTGACCCCCGGAAAGTAGACACGTCGGGGGTTAGCTATGCTGCTTGAGTCAGTGTAGCTGATGTGAGTGCTTC
>NZ_JASPGT010000024.1:0-4129 GCF_030228885.1 Corynebacterium sp. MSK195
TCACGCCGGTACTCCGGCGTGTACTTCTTGCGCTGTTGACTCACAATGAACATCCTCTCCTACGGACACAAGATCCGTACAAATAGGGTGTCCACTAAACGAGGGTAACCTCACTTCCGAAATCATGGCCTTTGGGTACAAGACCAAGGAGACGCAAGTCATTGCGGCAATTTCGAGCCTCCAAGATAAGGTTGCAAATTCAGTAATTCAAGTCCCAGTAACTCAACCGCATATCCTAAATAAAATTGGTTTGCGGAATGCTCCTAAACCATTGGATCTGCATAAGCGAACAGTTGGGAAAACCTCCGCGCAAAACCAGTTTGCCCAGATGCAAGCATTATTCGCACAGAAGCGAGGCGCATCGGCTGCACGATTAAATCAGCGTGATGTTGATTTTGTCTACGATGAAAAACTTGACAAAAAGGTTCTAAAGACTCTTAGTCGCGGACGCCCTGACGTTAATATTGTCGATAGCTCTGGCCGGTCAATAAAGACGGAGTTTGATCGACCTCCTGCACCACGAGCGTTTCACCATGCACGCCAACTATTGGATGCCAATCCGAATGCAGACGTCTGGCTTCTTACACTCGACGACATCGACGAATCCGACGACCTCATGAAAGTCATCACGGCCAATCGAAACGCAGTAGATAGCTACAACCCTTAACTTGGAATGGTATGAGAATGACCCTTTACCTTCGCCGAGATATTGATTATCTGTTTGCGCCATATTCCTATGACCAATTGTTCCTAAAACTTCCCTACGACTATGCCGTAGAGGCGGCTTCACGCTCGCGAATTTTCATCACGCCTGAAGGTGCTGCCAACAGTTACTGGTCACAGCAATATGTAGAGATTGACACGACGGTCGATGACCTTCCCAACGCGCTGCGCCTTGGGGTACGGGATCCGAAGATTCCTCGCCGTTGGACGGCAGTCCTGGAAACCAAGAATCCTGAATGGGTATGGTTCCTGTGCGATAGGCCTATGGAATACGAACAGTTTCTGAGTTTCATTGGACTTGTTGGATCGATTCCTTTCGTCCCGGGAATGACCCAAGTGCTTATCCAGGACCATCCTGACGAGCGAGAGCTAGAGGACGCACTCGGCTCACGCACTGGCACTAAGAACCTCACGGTCCACTCCTATGACATCCATGCCGCTATTGGACTTTCAGAACCAGTACCCGAAAATCGAGGCGAGCAATTCTTCGACGTAGGCATCGGTGAAGGCGAGTCAAGGTTTCAAGCATTTACACAATGGCCAGAGGCGGAAGAATTCCACTTCCCTGGGTTGGAAAGACTAAAAGCTAAGAAAGGACCTTTACGGAAACGGTTTACTACCCAGGATCTGGCTGACTGCGCGCATCTTTTTGGGCTAGATCCTTTCAATAGAGATTTCCTCACCGGACGTGCCACGCTAATTAATGCAGGCTACCCTCTTGCGCAAGCCTATGGATCTTCAGCAATTTTTGATTATCCAGAGCACACGTGGGATCGAGAACATGAAAGGAGTGAAGGTTAATGAAGAAGTTTTTCTTCACCGAGTCCATCGCACCTATATCGTACGAAGTAAAACTCCTTCGATTTCCAATTGAAACTGTCGTCAAGGAATTTGAGAAGTGGGCTTCAGGCTTCGATAGCCCTTATGCAAAACCCTATCTTTACAGGGAAAATCACAAGGTCGAGTGCAACGTTCATGTCAAAAAAGTAGCGGCTGGCAGAAACCAACTAGCAGGACTAATCAAGCCACAGAATCATATTCTTCAGTTTGTTTTTGTTCCTACTAACTCGGAGTGGACGGCTGTATTCGGGCCATGCTCATTCCCACAATCAACTAAGCTCCCAGGAATTGCCGAGTTTTCCTACGACCTTGCACTCCAGCAAGAAATTACGCCGCAGGTCCCGTACTACATTTCTATAGAGCATGAACCATGGGTAGACAACACTGATGAAACTTTTTCCCGCCGAGCAAGCTATGGAATGCTTCGTTTTTCAATGCGTGCGATTCCTTCGAAACCTTATGAAACTTACCTCGATTGCTATGTATACCGCTGTCTGACAAATGAAACTGCTAAAAATTCCAATGGCCGGTGGTATCGATATATGAGGTTTCTTTCTGATCAAACCGAACCGTTTAAAGACTACGGTTTTGATTTTGATTCCTTGCCAAAGGTCACTGAGTTTCCGGAAGAGTCTTTTACCGACGAGCACGCGCGGATTATGTGGTCCCAGTTTGGAGAAAAGCAGGTCGAAGACATCCTCGCGCCGCTGGGTGTGTCCCCGTATGACGATTCCTTTTATGGGACAGAAGGCTATCTAGTGCGCTTAACTCCGGCGCAGGTTGCAGATACTTATGAGGATCAATTGGTAGAAGCGAAAGACTACGATCCGCCGGCGCGTATCCCTCTAGAGAAGTATCAGTTCTTCCAGGGACTTCATGACGGGCCTATCCGAGCTTGGTCATCGATCCCTGTCTCAGAGCAAGGATGAGTTAGAGATGAACATTCCTACAACAATCAATGCATACGCAGTTGCCCTCGCAGATCTTGGCCACCACGTGTATCTCGGTACTGAGACCGGTCAGATCACGAGAAACCTCCCCATCGATGGACTGCAGGCTTTTATCAGAGCCAATCATGAGTATGAATCGACAGAGGCAACTTTTCTCATTCCTGGTCTTGTTTCAGATGAAATGACCGCGTTGGCACTGATCAGTGCCTTGCAACAATCTTCGACAGGTTTATGCCGCTTTGTTGTCAGCGAGGGGCAAATACAGGCAAAGGCATCTCTACTAGTCGGAGAATTCCTGACAGCTGCGCGGCTGCAGGCATGGTGGCGTCGAAGCCTTGACGAGGTGGAGCAGTGGTATGCGCAAGCGCTCGCCTATTCAATTATCTCTTCCAGCAATACAACTTCTGTACCCGCACGCCTTCAACCACAAGGCGAGGTGCTGGATATCTTTAGCGATGTTGCGTCCCCCGATGCACAAAAGTGTGAAAGCGTTACTGTTGAGAGAGTTGAAATGTGTATGGCACGTCTTACCGGAGTAATGCCGGAGACTCGTATGGCAGGCAACTTTCAAGTGGTAGAAACAAGTATTGGCGGGCAATTCTTGGATATTGAAGTGGCAGAAAACGAACTGCGCTTTACCATTGGTTCATCGCTCAATAACCAGCATCCGGCTTTGAGTACGGCACTGGCTCAGGCTATTAATCAGCTCCATGTTTTTGAACCAGCGCCCACGGCATTTGTCCTCGACTCCGGAGAACATGTCGAGCTTTATACGCGGGCCGTGGTCGATACGTCCGTCGGACTTGATGACCAAGCATTGCTAAATGCAATACAAAAGTGGGGACCATACGTCTATGACTTTAACGAAAGAATCTTTGCCCAACTGCAAGGATAGACCTTGTGGGGATCCAGGGACGCCTTACCTCCAACTTTTGCGAGGATCTTCTTGCGCTACCCGTCGCACTTGAGAATCTGTCATAGCCCAGGCAGGGTAGCTAGCGTCGATGGCTTTAAGTACTGTCAGAAGATCGTTGAGTCGTCCTCGGATGTTGGTTTCCAAGAGGTTTTCTTGGTGTGATACTCGGTTGCGTAAACGTGTCAGTCTTTCGACTTTCTTCCCAATGTTTTCCCTCGATTGGTCCTTAAGGTCAACGCGGGGAAAGGCGTGGTGTAAGCACTCTTTCCACAGTATTTTTGCGTTTGGACGATGGTCTGGCAACGCTTCTCCGAGAAGATTCGACCAATTACCTAATGTGAGTTGAGCTATTACATCATCATGGCTGAGCGGAGCGTTCTTGCGCGCGTGTCCATTGCGGCGACGCTGAGATTCTTTCCGAGCCCATTTTCTAGCCTGTCCAATTGGCCCTTTGAACATGTCGTATAAAAGCTGTGCTGATTGGTGTTCAAGGGACCAGTCTCTGGAGCCTTTTTCCTTATCGTTCCAGTCTTGAAGTGCGTTGTTCATAGCGTTGCGTGTTAGAACCTCAAAGTAAGACAGCTGAGAGTGTAACGCCCCCGCCAGTCGAGTATTCCAGCGGTATGAAGTGTCCCGGGTTTTGTTCCTAGGCATTTGCCTTGATTTCCATTATTTCTTGGGCCGGGTTGGTTTCCCAAAA
>NZ_JASPGT010000025.1:0-4013 GCF_030228885.1 Corynebacterium sp. MSK195
GCTTTTCTTCAGTGACACCGTAGTCATTATCGGTGAAACTCCTTCTAGATCAGAGCCTCACACACAAACTTCCTGACACCCTCGCCCGCGATGGTTCTCAGTGCCTGTCCTTGGAAGCAGCCGCATATCCAGGCGTCTTCTTGACCATGCACTCTAACGGATCGGTAGCTGTTCAAAGCAACCCGAACGCCAAAGGTGCAACGTGGTGTCCTGCAAGTGTGGCAGAAACTCCCACAGGAACTCGCCTTGCTTCGGCACTAAATCAAAATCGTGTTCTCACAGCAAGTGGGACGCAAAAGGTTGCGACCACCACTTCTCGCACGAGTGAATCGGTGTGGTTTATCGACCAGGGCCTTGCCCTACCCGGGAAGTAAACACAAAACATGTAATAAAAGGGCCGCCACTGTGTATGCCTTTTCAGGCTGCTTTCGCTGTAACGCATAGCGCCCAATTAACCCATACCTTTAGATAAGAAAGTCCGCACATGCGCTACAAGCATCATCACCCTGCGAAGACAGTGACACATTGCGCTCGAAAAATCATGTCCGTTATCACCGCTGCTGCAGTAGGGCTTAGCCTTTCGTCAGCGCATGCGCTTGCCCAAGTAGATCAACGCGACCTGGGTGCTGAGATTGCTGATGAACAGCAAGCGCGAAACTATGCCATTGAAATGGTGAGCACCAACTTCCCTGCCTCGCAGGCAGCTGCTGAAGAAGTACTTCGAGGCGGGCAAGAAGAATTATCTGCTTATGCGAAATCAGGCATGGATGAGGCCCGCACTCAAGACCTTCGCCAAATAGTGGTGACAATCTCTTCACTATCTGAAGAAAACGTTCAAAACGCAGCCAAACAGGCACTTGATGCAGGTGATATCGACAGTCTTAGCAACTTTATCGATACTGGGTGGCAAACAGCCCAAACCGAAGATGATCGTGCCACCGCGTGGAAAGCGACCCAAGCGCCAGAAGGAAGTGTCCTTAAATCAGCAGCCGAAAAGGCACTATCTACAGACACTGAAGAAGCCCTAAGCGAGTTTGCAGCAACAGGTGCAGATAAAGCTCGCTGGGATGATAAACGACGCGAAGTCTACGAACTTTCCCGATCCCCACTCCCATCAGTTGCTGCAGGCGCTTCAGAAGCACTGATGACAGATACAGATACAGCAATTGAGTCGTATCTTCGCTATGGGCAGTTTGTTGATGCGGCCCAAGACTCAGAGAAGATGAGTATTACCGAACTGGTCGATACCGCTATCGAAGAGTCCGATAAAGCCCAGCGTGCCGCAAGCTTCGCTGCAACAAACGCTGACCAAGCCAGACGGGCAACAGAGGCATCTCGACAGGCTACTCAAAAAGCAAAAGATGAGGCACTAGCCGCCGATGCAGCACAAGTAAGGGCAGGCAATGCCGCAGCGTCGGCAGGAAAGCTTGCTAACCAGTCTGCCCAAGTAGCCGATAACGCAGTGGCTGCAGCAGCAGAAGCACGACAAGCCTTAGCCCAAACTGCCGATGCTCTAGCTCGTGCAGCCTCTGCTGCTTCTCGGGCACGGATTGCAGCCCAAGAAGCAGCATCCCGTGCTTCTGCGGCAGGCTATGACGCCTCCATGGCATCTCAAGCGCGCCAAGCAGCCGAACAAGCTCGTGATGCTGCACGGGCTGCTGACAAAGCCGCGCAATCTTTTGTCCACGCAGACGCCGCCGCCGGCTTTGCCCGCACCGCCAGCGGCGCCGCAGCCAGCGCTGCAAACAATGCAGATGCGGCAGCAGCCGCTGCATCCGAAGCAGCAGCCGCCGCAGGAGCCGGTGACCAAGCCGCAGCAGAAGCACGAGCAGGTGCCGCACGAGCACGCGCAGCAGCCTCTCGAGCACGCGCAGCCTCTAACGAAGTCGACGGAATCGTCAACCAGATCACCGAACTAGTACAAAAAGCCCGTACAGCAGCTCGACAAGCCGCCGACCACGCAAACAAAAGCGCCCAAGCCGCAGAAGACGCAGCACGAGAAGCCGGCAATGCCTCTGCCGCCGCACAAAGAGCCGGCGCTAATGCCCAATCAGCCCAAGAATCAGCGATAAAATCCATCGAGGCCATCAACCTTGCCAATGACATCGCCAAACTTTCTCAAGAAGCTGCCACCCAGCGCCAAGAACAAGAAGCCCAATACCTCAAAGACCAAGCAGTATATGCACGTGAACTCGAAGATGCACAAGATAAGGTAGTCCACGATAACAAGGAAGAAAAACAACGCCTGCAAGCAGATCTGACAGAACTTGCCTCTCTAGCGCAAGTTCCTGAGGAGAGTATCGACACTGCAAAAGTCCAGCAACTTACAGTCTCTGCTTTACAAGTAGGCGATTCCATGGTCCAGGGCGGCGCTCAAGTCGCACTCCAAACCGGATCTCACGAAGATCTTCTGGCCTTCGTGAAGTCTTTCGACTCCCTCAAATACCAAGACAATGTCACCAAGGCCCAATTCTTGTGGCAGGCAGATCCCAACCCAGAAATCCGCAAAGCTGCCGACGAGCATATCGAAGACCCTCCAGCAGAGTTAGACACGTTCCTTAACGAGACTGTTCACACTATGAAAGTCCCGGAACTAACTCGACAAGCTTGGCAGCTTCGCGACGCCGGCGGCAATACCGTTAAGGAAAAAGCTGACGCAGCCATTTCTTCTGGAACCTACGATGACCTTGCCGATTTTGTCGTTGAAGGCGGCTTTGAAAAAGCTCGATATGAAGACCAACAACGCCAAGCCTACGAACTCGCAAGAACCGGCGGACCCGAACTTAAAGCTTCTGCAGAAGCAGCCGTGCTCGGCGACCGAGCCATGCTCAACGAATTTGTCTCTGTTGAAGCTTTTCGAAAGTCTGGCGATGATGCCGAGCGCACAGTTTACAACGACAGTATCGACGCTCTACTTCAACAGGGTTTTTCCGCAGCACAAAAAGCATCCGAAAGCGCAGCTAAAGCCCAGCATTCCTACTACGCCGCCTATGGCGATTCTGTAAAAGCAAGAGACTACGCCAATCAAGCTTCGCAGTGGGCAGGAAAGGCAGCTCAATCTGCCCGAATCGCACAAGACCATGTGCGCAACGCAGAAAACTCCCTACGCTTTGCTCTAGCCCAGAAAGAGCGAGCTCATGCTGCCGCCAACCAAGCGGAAGCCGATGCACGACAAGCTGGCGCTAATGCCGATGCAGCTACCAGCTATGCTTTACAAGCACACCAATCAGCAAGTGATGCCGCAAGTTCTGCTGCAACCGCACGCCAATCAGCCAATCAAGCCGGCTACGACGCTCAGCGTGCAGGCCAAGCAGCTCAAGAAGCCTACGACGCAGCAATCCAAAAGCAACTCGCAGAAGAAGCAGAACTACAAGAAGCCTCCATGGCTGGAGCAGGTGACAACGCACCGACAAGCGTTCTTGATGCCATTAAAGAAACCATCGGCAAAGAAGCACTAAACATCTTGCTTGACTTTATAGGCGTTACCGACGTAATCAATTGCTTCAAGGGAGAAATCTCAGGCTGCCTCTGGACTGCATTAAGCTTCATTCCAGGCGGGGCCATTGTTAAGTTCGGCAAAGGGTTAAAGGCAGCATCGGCTATCCGGAAACTCTTAGCCAAGCTCCCAGATGTCAAAAAACTCCTAAGCGTACGCAAGCAACAAAAAGCAGACCGCCTTATCGCTGGTCTGAGTAAACCAGGAAAATGCGGGATCGCACTAGCAGCATCTCTCCAACAACCGACGTATTCCTTCGCCATACACAGGCCAACACACAACAAGACTAAAGCACATATTCAGCCTGCTATCTCGCGCTGCGGCGGATATCCCAGGACATTTACTGTCCATCAGCTCGATATCCACACGTTAACCCCAGATGAACTTAACGTGTTCATGAAATGGGACAGGACAACACCGCTAAGCGATATTAAAGCTTCTGGGGTTGCCCGCAAATCGTGGACACGTAGTGGGGCTACCTAGTGTTTAGGCAGCTATTTCTTTTCTACTGGTGGTT
>NZ_JASPGT010000026.1:0-3964 GCF_030228885.1 Corynebacterium sp. MSK195
AAGCACTCACATCAGCTACACTGACCCAAGCAGCATAGCTAACCCCCGACGTGTCTACTTTCCGGGGGTCAGGCCCGTCGGCATCAACCCGAGCCTGTGGACCGCCGCTACCGGCGCGCACTTCGCCCGCCCGGGTAACCGCTTCTATCCGGCCTTTTTCCGAGCTGGGTTGACTGCCCACCAGTTCGATGCCTCGGGCGGCTACGCGGACGCCGACTTTGACGAGCTGCAAGAACGTGGCATCGGCGTGTCCAACCTCGTTCCGCGCGCCACCGCCCGCGCCGATGAGCTAACCACCGACGAGCTGCGCCAGGCCCCGGCACGCCTGGACGATATCGTTAGCAAACACCACCCGAAGGTCGTGGCCGTGCTGGGAATTACCGCTTACCGCAAGGCCTTTAGCCTGCCCAAGGCGGCCATCGGGGAGCAGGACTCGCCGTGGGAGGGCACCCGCCTGTTTGTGCTCGACAACCCCAGCGGACTCAACGCCCACGCCAGCGTCGCGGACCATGCGGCCGGGTACCGGAAGGTGGCCAAGGCCGCGGGCATCGCGATTTAATCCCGCGCAGAGCCGGAGACTGTGACCTGGCGATCATTGATGCGCAAGGTGTTGTCAGCGGCAGCAATAACTGCGGCATCGTGGGTGGCGGCCAGAACGAGTGCGCCCCCGTCCGCAGCTCGCCGCAGGAGCGCGATAACTTGGTCGCGGTTTGTGGGGTCGAGGGAGGCGGTCGGCTCGTCAGCGAACACATAAGCCGCGCCGCGGAGCAGGGCTCGGGCGATGGCCAGCCGCTGCTGCTCGCCTCCGCTGAGAATAGCTGCCGGCCCGTCGAAGGGGACATCAAGACCGACTTCGCCGAGGGAGTGCAGCAATTCTTCTTTGGAGTATTGCTTCCTGGATAGCCCGAGGGTGAGGTTATCTTCGCAGCTTAGTTCGGGAATGATTCCGTGGTCTTGGTGGATTATCGCTGCGCGTTCTCGCCAGAACCTCCGCCTCCGCTTCATCTTCCACGCGGAGGCATTCTCGCCGTCTATCCGGAGGAGGCCGTCCGCCGGCGGCAGGAGCCCGGCCAAGGTGTTGAGCAGCAAAGTCTTTCCGGAACCGCTGGCCCCACAGATGGCGACAAAGCCTGGCCCGGGTAGGGAAAACGTTGCATTTTCCACGAGGGACTTCTTCACCGTCCGCGTGCTGCGTCCCGCAGAATAGGTCGATTCCGCGGCGAGACAGAGATGAGAGGTGGAAATCTCCGGCGGCAGAGTGGGGGACTGATTGGGGCTAGCCAATGACATTGTGACTCCTAGGGGAGGCGGACATGTGCTGAGAAATACTGAGACGGACAAAACCGAGGTAGACGATTAAGACAAGGCAGCTTAGCGCAGTGAAGGTGTAGAGGAACGGGTTGGGAAGCAGTAGCGGAGCCAGGACGGACAATATGACGACAACAGTCAGGCTGACCAGTTGGCTTTTGAATAGTCGCCACATCGTTTTGTCCGGTGATTGCCCAGCGCTGTGGAGGAGTACCAGGAGGCGACGGTGAACTCGGAGCTGGATGCGCGCCTGGACTATCAAGGCCGCAAGCGTGGCGAGCAAAGCTCCGAGGGCGCTCAGGATACTCAGCCAGAACAGCGCCGTGTTGGCTACTAGTTCGGCCAGACCGCGATCGGCCGCGTGTACCGGGTACACGTAGCCTTCGAGGCCGGCAGCGGTAAGTTCTGGACCCAGTTCCGAGAAATCCGCGAAGAGCAGATTTTTACTCGAAGCTGTGGAGCTTAGGAAGTCTGCGTCGAAGCCGGATAGATCGTCCGTTTCAAGCACGTAAAAACAATCGCCGGGAACCAGTTCCCCCGACATTGTTCCACTAATGAATCCGACCGCATGATCGGCACTGACCGGACCAATTTGCGCAGATTTAAGGAGCAGGTCGCCGGATTCCTGAGCCCACAGATCCACGGAAGCTGCGAAATGCTCTTGGGCTGCGGAATAGTCGACCGAGTGGTTGTCGTCTCCGGGACGGAACTGATAATCCTGCAGATCGTGCCATTGGCGGTTGGCAAGTGCCACGGGGCAGGAGTCCGGCACACCGGTAGCTTCTTTCGGCAAAGTATGGCTGAGGACAGCCCCGTGCTCCCGTTCCCAGCTGAGCGCGAAGTCGCGGAAGTTCTGCTGCACACTGGGCGGCAAGAGCTCGCCTCCTTCCGCGCGGCCAGCAGGGCCGTCGAAGTTGGCTGAAAAATGCAAGGCTCCAAACTCCGCGAGAGATTTCCAGGTCTGCTGGGCCTCGGATTCCTGCTGGTAGGAGCGGAGCGCAGCCGCTGAGCTAAGACCCGCTGCCACAAAGGTCAGGCAGGTAAAGACCGAAATTACTTTCAGCGCTTTTCCCGCCGCCTTCTCTGCGGGGGCACGCTGCCCCAGCAGCGCTACTGCGCGGCGCAACAATGGGGCGGTGACGGCTACGGCCAAACCGGTGGTAGCCAGGGCCAAGCCTATCCCGGCGGCGTAGAACCTGAGGAACAGGAAGGCAAAAGAATAGCTCCCTTGGCGGGCGAGGAATGTACTCGCAAGGCCAATGAGAACTAGGTGCGGGAGGATGACAAAGGTCCATTGCCGCCAATTGCCTTTTTGGCTGCGGTGCCCGCCATTTATTGTGCGCAGCGCTGCCAATCTAAGACCGGAAACCCGAAGAACAAATACCAGGGCAAAAAGGGAAACGACAAATAGAAGCAGGATCGCCACCAACGCGGGTAGGCGGAACACGATCGATTGGATGAGGTGGAAAAACTGCGTCTTTTCGCTCAACCTGAGCCCCGCGTACTTAGCAGACTCATAGAATTGGCTAACATCGCCGCCCGTCTCTTTTGGAACCAAGACGTAGTCACCGTGGTAATCCAGCGATCCAAGTTCACTGGTCGCTTGCCTCAAGGCATCAGGCCGGTTGAGTCGGGGAATGCGTTCTGGAGCTGGATAATCCTGTTCCAGCGGGATGAAAACTTCGTGGGAAGTCCCACTTGCGTCATCGGTGCCAGTCAGCCGGTAGATGGAGTAGCCGTTCTGCTCGGCCAATGAAACCAGTGAGTTACGGATTACCGTCGGTGCGTAGTCGGACTCAAGTTCCTTCGCGAGAGGAGTCTTAGGTTCGACGTAGTCAAGGCTAAAGGTTGATTCGACCCCTAAGGACAAGGGCTTGGTGGAGTCAACCAGGGCAGTCAGCAGCCACCCAGTGGTCGCGATGACTGCAGCAAGAAGTAGGCTCAAAAGCCCAAGTACTAGGGGTCGAATGCGCAAGAGTTTTAGCAGAAGTTGTAGTAGTAGCTGTCCTTAGTGCCCGGCAAATTCGTCGCCCAAAGCTCGGCGATCGACTTCTGGCCGCCGCGGGTGTTGATGCTTCGTTGCGTTCTGCCGTTGACGGTCACAGTCGAAGTATGACAGCGATTCACGGTGAAATAAGAACGCGCCTTAGCGTTCCAGAAACCGTACTCCCAGGTACCGCCACCTGCAGGGTAGCGAACTTTCCGGCCGACAGATGCCCAGTAGGTTGTGAAGGCTGGTGCTGCCTCGCCGAGTAGCTCGGCCATCACACCGGAAGCAAAGCCTCCCTTGGCGCCGTGGTCTTGGAATTCTTCTGCGGAAGCAACGGCTGAGTTAGATACGGAAACGCTCAGAGCAGAGGCAATCAGCAGCGCTGCAAACTGCCGAGTGCGCTTTTTGGGGGTCATAACAGTCTCCTTTGAGAGAGAAAATGAGGCGGGATTGCCTCAAAAGGAAGGCTACCCTAAGTGAATATAAATGGGAATAGAACCAGTTTTCTAATTTTATTGGTACTTTTCACGGTCCTTAGGCTCGGGAGGGCGGTGGTTGTCCTTGGTCCGCTATGTCTTGGATTCACCCCACTCGGTCAAGCGGATGTGCAACGTATTAAAGCTCAATCGATCCTCGTTCTACAAATGGGTTAACACCCGCGAAAAT
>NZ_JASPGT010000027.1:0-3387 GCF_030228885.1 Corynebacterium sp. MSK195
CTAGCCGTGGCTTACCCCAACCGATTCGCGGATTACTTGTAAACCAAGCCCCCGCACACAAAGAAACGGACACTCTCATTGCTTCAGTTTGGGGACCATATCTGGATCACTGATCCCCCAGAAGCGGTAAAACTCACTGCTGATCTGGCTAATGAACTTGCGAAACGACATAGTGGGACCACAAGTCCTGGATCATAGAGACCATTGATGGGCATCGGGATACCGTCGTAACACCTCTGCTGAAACGGAAAGAAGTGCGCTAACAAACTAAGAGCCCTCGAGAGTCTGGGGTTGCCCGCAATTTGTGGACACGTAGTGGAGCTACCTAGTGGTGAGGCAGCTATTTCTTTTCTGTTTGTGGTTAGACCAATTCGGTTCTCGAAGTCGACGGGGCTGGCCATCCCGAGTGCTTCAGTGCCGGCGCCGACGGTTGTAGACGACTTCAATCCAGTAGGCAACGGCCTTCCGTGCGGCATCACGGCATCGCCATCATTGGCGACCAGCACTTGTCATTCCGTGTTTGGTGCACACCCGCTTTAGATGGGGCATCGAGGAGGATTCCTATTCATCCTCTCATGGTGAACCTAGGCAGCTAACACACCGGCACTCCACCGGGGTATTTAAGGACCCAGACTGGGTTATCCCTCCAGATAAGTGAAATCATCCTAATAGCAACGCGCCAGAATGGCTAACCATCTAACCTCGCCAACACATCGTTTCGTTTAGACCGAACTTTCTTTGCTCCAAGATCGTAGCAATTCGAGCAGTTCATCCTGTTGTGTACTGGACAGGTGGTTGAGTGCTTTTCGCTCAGCTGTGGCATGGGCTTCAACGATGGACATTATTCGGTCGCGTCCTTCTGGCGTTAGTGTCAGAGTTTTTCCTCGCTTATCGCTGAGATTTATTTCTTCATCAATGAGTCCTTGCTTCTTGAGCTTGTTAAGTCTTCCGGTAATTCCGGCCTTTGACAGAAGTAGGTCGTGTGCAAGTTGTCCCGGGGTGATGTTTTCCTGGCGGAGGATCGTTGCTAGAACATCGAAGTCGCCTGGAGCTAATTCAGCTTGTTCATGGATGGTCGTCACTTCGTTTTTGATTGCTCTTAACAGATGGGTGAGGCGAAGAGTTGTTTCCATTGCATCCACATCGACGTGGGGATTTATCCTCGCCCATTTGTTCATGGCTGTGGAGATGGGGTCCATTTTGTTCCTTTCGGGTTGCTGAAACTTAGTGTAGCGCTTGACAAAAGAAGTTCGGTAGCGAACTATATAGTTTGTCAGCGAACAATCTATGGAGATTTGAGATGTTAATTTCTGAACCCGAAATAGTGGCAGATGCTTCCTCCTCTCGCCTTCCGAAGGCAAGATTGCTGGTGGATGCCTCGGATGCAAAAGGAAATGTAAGTGTACAAAACATTCAACTTTTTGATGGGGGCGAGGGAGCCGTCCCACATTTTCATAGGATTTCGTGTGAGTTCTTCTACGTCACTAAAGGGGAGCTGGAGTTTTGGGAGGATGGCCAAATTTACCAGCTAGGCGCGGGTGATTGCGCATTGGTTCTTCCGGGAGTTCCTCATGCTTTTGGAGCCGCTAAGGGTAGCGACGCGGATGTACTGGTAACTATCGCACCCGGTGTGGAGAGGTTTGAGTATTTCCGTATCTTGGGCGGGATAGTGAGTGGCAAGGTTCCTGAAGATGAGCTTGCCCGTCGAGAAGATGAATTCGATACGTATTTTGTGGATGCACAAGATTGGAGAGCGCATAGAGGAGGATAGGGATCCAGAATCTACGCTGCTTGCACTCTGGATGAAGGGGGGCGGACTGCGAGTGCCTTAGAGGATTGATTATTGCCAAACATGTCAAATCGGAATTCGAAAGCAGATATGCCAGTCCTACAATTGGCAGGGTTAGCGTTTGCCGCTTTCTTGGCCATAATGACCGAGACCATTCCTACGGGGGTTTTGGTTGATATGGGTGAGTCCTTTGGAACGACAACGGGAAAAGTAGGACAGTTTCTAACCGTTTATGCAGCTGGATCTGTGGTGGCTGCAATACCGGTGATGGCGGCAACTCGAAAAATGCCGCGTAAGCGTCTTTTGGTTATAGCTATCATGGGGCTTGGCGTTTTCAACGCTCTCACTGCTATTACTTCGTATTTGTGGTTAGCCTTTTTTGCTAGGTTTCTTGCCGGTATGGCCGGAGGTGTCGTTTGGGGTCTTGTGGCAAATTACGCTCGGAGTTTAGTCAGTTCGGAAAACGAAGGTCGCGCACTTGCCATTATCGGTTTTGGGCAGCCTTTGGCCTTAGCTTGTGGAGTCCCGCTTGGTGCATTAGGGGGTCAACACTTTGGTTGGAGGTTGACGCTTGGCATGCTAACAGTCGCATCCATCGTTTTAGCGTTATGGATTACGTTTGCAGTTCCTTCCCGGCCGGGACCTGTTGGAGATGGCCCAGGAGCCAATGTTCTTAAGAGATCGATTTTGATGCCTGGTGTGATGGGGGTGCTTGTAGCGCTTTTCGGCTGGACAGTAGCGCACAACATGGTTTACACGTACATTCAACCTTTAACCAGTGGTGTGGGAATAGCTCTTGGAATAGATGTTGTGCTTCTATTTTTTGGGATTTCTGCGGGGATCAGTATTTTACTTACTGCTGTCGTTGTAGATAAGAGATTGTTTCTGACTGGTCTAATCTCAGGAGCGTTGATGCTTTTAGGATTCTTGCTTTTGTCGGTACCGGCAGCTCCCAACTATTTTTTCATTTCAGGAATAGTCGTCTGGGGACTGGGATTTGGTGGTGCACCGACAGTTCTGCAGACTGCTTTAGCCAGAAATACAGTTAACTTGGCAGACATTGCACAGTCCTTTTTCGTTACTATCTTCAATCTTGGTGTAGGTATCGGTGGTGCGGTCGGTGGGGCAGTATCGAGTCTTTGGGGTGCTTCTGCTCTTAGTATTGGTGCAGGGGTGGTGTGTGTCTTGGTTTTCGGATTGCTCGTTGTAAGGAGTAGAGATTTTGGAAGGCAGCTTTGAGAGCTAGGCCACACACTTAGGTCGGGAAGAGCAGTCTTCGCTGCTCTCCGCCCAACTTTGCAACAACACCGTTCATTTCGCCCAATCGATGAAAGTCATTAGCACAAACAAAAGTGACCTTAACTAACTGCTCTAGTTAAGGTCACTTTTCTTGCATCATGATTTTACGATTTAATTACGCTCAAACCGTAAACGGACGTCCATAGTCAATGTCCTCATTACTCTTTTCCTGGAACGGAGCTAAAAGGTAGCGGCTTTTCCATGGGCAAGGAACTCTCCACATGAAGCGTCCTGGGTTTAGTTCCTACCTCAGCTAAGGAAGGATTGAACTATGCCTAGAAAGTATTCCGTCGAGTTCA
>NZ_JASPGT010000028.1:0-3101 GCF_030228885.1 Corynebacterium sp. MSK195
TGCATCCTGGTCAAATTTTCTTGGCATATTCCAGATTTTCCCATCTACTCAGACGGAACAAAACCTGGGACACTTCACTCTGTGGAGCTGTGGGAGCGCCCCCTAACCAGAGCACGGGATTAGCGGCGTGTGACGGCGAGCTTGCAAGGTAGTCCCCAGCCGGTGGTGTGGGCGGCGTTGAAGGTGACGGCCTGGTCGATATAACTACGATCCAAATGCCGGAGATTTGCGTGACTACTGCACTAAGTCACCAGATTTTTATTACTACCCTGGAGGGACCTCTGCAGATTTTAGAGGTGCATGTGCTCGGCATGATATCTGCTACTTCGATGTAAAAGAATCTGGAGGAGCATCATCTGGATTTGCGAACTGCAATCGACAGCTTAGAGATAATCTTCGAACAGTATGTAGAAATGTCTACTCTAATGAATACTGGATTAGAAATGATTGCGTCGTTGTAGTAACAGTACATCCTACGCATTGGCCTGGGCATTTAGGAGGATAGCGATGAAGAAATTGTTCCTTTATTTCCTATTGGGAGGAGGACTTTTCTCTCTTACAGCCTGTGGAAATGCCGTTTATACAGACATTTCCGGACAAGTTGGATTCTCACTTAATGAATCCGGTGGCGTAATTGTAGAGGTGGAATCATGCGGAGTTGAGTTAGACGGCGTAGATTTGACTGGTCCGAACGTAAACGGCGAGAATCATAAATACGCAAGCTTTAACGCTAAAGTTCCCGTGTCTGGGTACTTCAACGTTGATATCTCAAATCCGGATTCGAACTGGCAAGCAGAGTCACCAGTTGAAGCACCAGAAAAAGCTGATGAGCTGTTGATTGCGAATGCTTCCACTTCGCATGAGGATGTTCAGCCGTATCCAGTAGATGCGAAACTATCGGAAATACGCGAGCTCAAGCCCGGAGAGATTATTACAGGTTCCTCAGAAAGCACTGTCGATGAAACTTCAAGCAAGATTGTGACGCAGGAAGAATTTTCTCGTTGTGATTGATGCGCGTGCGTCGCGATGAGCTTCTCGCCCGCGAAGGATCGACCGACTAAACGTAGCGCTGGCGAAGACGAGATGAACGCCGTCGAGGGCCCCGGATAAGCGTGCTTATCTGGGGTCCTTATCTTTGTTGCATCCGCACCGCGGCTTAATGGGCTCGCCGTTGTCACTTGCTTATCTGCTTAATTCGTCAATCGCTTGCGTGATTGTCTGTTTGGCACAAGCGTCTATTTCTGCGCCAATGTGGCCTTTTGCCCGCTAGGGCTTGGCCTTTCCGGCCCACGCCTAATTTTCTTTGGAACATGAGCAAGAAAACTGTCTACCCATGGTTGACTTGTTTAGTCTCCTGTCGGTAGACTACCGTTATGAAGCGAAACGCCGTCATCAAGAAATTGAAAGCGGAAGCCAAGCGGCGCGGTCTTGAATTTGAGGAAATCGCCCTATCGCGCCATGACGCTTATCGGGTAGGCAGCACAACCCGAACCTTAGGTAGGCACCGTGAGATTGACGATGTGACAGTCAAGAAGTTTTTCGACCAATACGCCCAAGAACTAGGGAAAGGCTGGTGGAGGTAATGACCACGACATACACAGTAACCGCAGAACGCGGAACCAGCGGAGTATGGGTGCTCGAATGCGCCGAACTGGGGGCAGTGTCCCAAACTAAGCGGCTAGCTAATGCTGCCGACGAGATGCGCGAAGCACTGGCCTTTCAGGCAGGCCTAGACCCAGACGAACTCAACATTATTGTTGATGTTGTTCTCCCACCGGGCCTTGCGGAAATGAAAGCTCGCGCCGAAAAAGAACGCGAAGAAGCGGCACGACTGGCCGCTGCGGCACAGGCAAGCACTCATGACCTCGCTGTTGCAATGAGAAACGCTGGAATGACCGTGCGAGATATGGGAACAGTCCTCGGAGTGTCTTACCAGCGCGCCCAAAAGCTCGCAGCATCCTAAACACTGAAAGCGAAAGTCGCCCAGCACGCGCATGATAGACACGCGTACTGGGCGACTTTTATCGGCCGGCGGACTGGTGCGCGTTAGCGGCGTGTGACGGTGGGCTTGCAAGGTAGTCCCCAGTTAGTGGTGTAGCCGGCGTTGAAGGTGACGGCCTGGTCGAGGATTTGGCGTCCAATCTTGGTTGCTTCTTTCCCGAAAAGTTTGTTGAGCATCTGTCCGGTGGCGGTAGCGTCGGCGATAGCCGCGTGGGACTGCGGGTTATGCAACCCAACATGGTCAAGCAAAGCAGAGAGTTTGTAGGAGCGCAGGGACACCATCTGCTTAGCCAGGGCGATGGTATCTACGAAGGGGAAGTACACGTCTTCCCCGTCTGGGGTGATGCGCTCGGCTTCAGCAAGAATCATCTTCGAATCGAAGGGGGCATTGTGTGCCATGAGCACCATCCCATCTACACGTGCGGCGAACTCGGTGTAGACCTCTGGGAAGGTGGGCGCGTGGGCGACATCAGCGTTGGTGATGCCGTGGATGTGGGAGTTTTTAATCTGCTTGCCGTCAGGATTAATCAACGTGTGCCACTGGTCGACAAGCCGGAAGGATTCATCAAAGCGGGCGACGGCGAGTTCAATGATGCGGTCGTATCGCTTGTTAAACCCCGTGGTCTCTGTGTCAATGACGGCAAAGACAGGCCTGCCCGCCTGCAGGTGGGCAGCGTTGTCTAGAGCGTTTTCTAGGTGGGTGAGAGTCTCGTGGAGTCGGTTGAAAAAGTTCATGCCCACCACACTACGGAGTGTCCCGGACACGTCCTCGGTGGGCGTAGAGGGGAGTGGGCGGATGCGTCAGGTTGTCGAAATTGAGGAGAGGTTTATTTTTAATTGTTTTTCTTTCCCCGTGGTGGCGGTGAGAATGCGTGTGTGCCTTAAGTAGTGGAGTCTTTGGTGGCAACCAAATCTATTGATTTGGGCGGCAGCCCAACGAGCCGCAAGGCGAGGCGGGAGCCTAAACCGTAACCCGTATTGCACGGTTTTGTTGGTTGATCACCCCTGGATATAGATCTACAGGGTGCTGTTGCAAAGTTGGGCGGAGAGCCGAGACGACCCAGTTTCTCATTTCCTGATGGCCGCTGCGTGCCGGCGTT
>NZ_JASPGT010000029.1:0-2850 GCF_030228885.1 Corynebacterium sp. MSK195
ACTGTTCGGAGTACCTAGGCATGGTGGTAGATTACCTTTCTTCCCAACCCAACCGGGCTGGATATCAGGTGTCTACCAAACAGGGGTCAGGTCCCGGGTCGACCGCGGGGCCACGCGGTTGACTTGAACCAAGTGGAATTTAAGTTCAATGTGTAGGTTAGCCGAATAAGAATCCCTGACAGATGGTGGGGTAATCCTGCTCTGACATCTTATTCCAGCTTGGATGCGCTGGGATTAGGACTGGTCACGTGTGAGAAGGTTTCGTGTACAACTAGTGACATGAACTTTTTATTGCTCGGTGGTACCGGTTTCCTTGGAGGACACATTGCGGCGGCAGCAATCGACCGAGGGCATCAAGTTACTTGCCTCGCGCGGGGTAACGGGAAGGTTCCCAACGGAGCCGAATTTGTGAGTTCAGACCGTGACCGTGACGGTGCGTACGATGAGGTTGCGGGGAAAACTTGGGACACCATTGTGGATCTGACGAGTCAGCCGAAGCATGCGCGGGATGCGGCGACGAAACTCCAGGCCAAGCATCGTATATTTGTGTCTTCGAGCAGCGTATATGAGGACCAAGGAAGTATTTCTTCCGAGTCTGATTCCGTAGTCACTCCGCTTGAAATTGACTACATGGAGAACATGGGGCAGTACCCGGCCGCAAAGTCTGCTTGCGAAACGATTTATCGCAACATAAATAGGTCGGTAATGGTAGTTCGACCCGGTCTGATCGCCGGCTACGGCGACGAAACAGGGCGCAGTGGTTACTATCCGTGGCGCTTCGCGCATCCCACGGGTGAGAACGTGATCGTCCCAGACCCGGCGTTTCCCGTCGCTATGATTGATGTGAAAGACCTTGCAGACTGGATAGTTGAGTCTGCAGAAGTTGGAACTTTCGGAACCTTTAACGCCACGGGGTTTGCTACTTCCTTGTCCGATGTGTTCAAGATTTCGCGTGAGTTAACCGCATCGGAGGCTACGGAGCGACCTTGCTCTGATGAACTGCTTCTCGCTAATGATGTAACCCCGTGGATGGGCCCAAAATCGTTGCCGTTGTGGGTACCAGGTGAACAGTTTCGCAACATCGCGCTACTCGATTGCGCCACAGCCTACGAAGCTGGCCTGCAGATTCGCCCGTTGAAAGAAACATTGGCGGATGCGCTGCGATTCGAAGAAGAACAGCAGGGGGAAAGACTCGCTGGACTCAGCGATGAAGAGGAAGTCGTGCTTCGCCAGCGGTTAGAAGATGGTATTTAGCTTCGGAGGAACAGTTTTAGTTGCAGTCGGGACCGTACTAAGTTGCTTTTCGTTCCGCGACTGACTGTTAGAATGAGTCCGAATCTGACTTGAGGGGAACTTCGGCGGTGCTAGCTCTTCATGACGCGGAACGATCTAGCCTGCGGAGGCTGCCTTTCCGAGCAGGAAACGCCTTGCGGCACACTTTTCGGCTTCTCGAATCGCTTGCAACTGAGTGAGGTAGCCTTCTTTCGCCACTCCGTCGAGTTTAAATTTAATACTACCTCTGGAAACAAGAAGTAAAGGAAGTCAGGGATATGGAAATAAAGGAAGTCAGGGATATGACTGCGTTAGAGGCTGCCCAAGAACTCTTAGAGGATGTCAATTCCCTTCTTGACCACCATCCCGCACAGAAGGACCCTAAGCCGGGAAAGCCCGCGGGGCCAGGTTACGGGCCGTTGCTGCGCGCGGGTACATCCCTCTGCTATACGGCGTGGGAGGTCTATGTCGAAGAATCACTGATCGAGACGGTTGAATGGCTTTTGACGAATAAGAAAGCCGATGAGCTGCCGGAAAAGTTACGGTCGTGGGTGGCTGAGCAAAGTAGTGATCCGTGGGTGTTCGTGGGCGACTCGTGGCGATCGGCTGTACTTGAACTTGTTCGATTGCGAATCGAAGGAGATTCGGACGGCCGTTACGGATTCAACACAGCTAGCGTTCGCGGTGTCGAAAGCCTGTACAAAAGTATCCTCGGTTTCTGCCCGCTGCGGGAAATCAAATGGCAGAAGAAAACCAACGCGGCGGTGCGGAAACAGGTTTCCGAGCTGGTCAAAATACGAGGTGAAATTGTGCATCGAGGTTCAACGCCCGATGCGCTTAACCTTGGTCTAGTCCGTAATTGGGCTGATTTTGTTCGGCGACTGATTGAAAAATTCGATGAGCACATGGTTGAATTTAGGTGCAATGTGTAGCTAGGCCTTGGGGCTGCCCACACAGAACTCGTTGCCCTCTGGGTCCTGCATGATGGTCCACACCAATCCCGGTGCTTCGTGGGTGTCTAGTTCGGCAGCGCCCAAGCCTTTGAGACGCTCTACTAAGGTTTCGCGCTCCGATCCGCCAACGTCGATATGCATGCGGTTCTTGCCAGGCGTGGGATCCTCGACGCGCTGAAACCCTAGCGCCGGGGTCGAATCAACCATCACGAAATCGCCGTAATCCGCGGCGATTTCGCAGCCGGTTGCGGCGGACCAAAACTTGGCGAGCTTTGAGGGATCGTGGCAGTCGAAGGTGATCTGGCGGATCGTGAAGTTGGGATCGCTCATGGTTTCCATGATGGGCGCGCGTCAGCGCGCCTGCAACAATGCGGGGTGTTTCTGGTGGGGGTATCAGACCAGTTCTCTCCGGCCATGTCAGCCCCATACGTCATAATGGAGGCATGGCCGAGCTGGACCCCGAGTGGGCGATCAATGAGATAGACGCGTTCCTGCAAGTCACAGCGAAGGTAGTCCCCGACATGGGCCCGGGCATCGCCTACCTTGGAACTGAAGCGTCCTGGGTTTAGTTCCTACCTCAGCTAAGGAAGGATTGAACTATGCCTAGAAAGTATTCCGTCGAGTT
>NZ_JASPGT010000002.1:0-165889 GCF_030228885.1 Corynebacterium sp. MSK195
GAGATGGCCCCTAAACCACCGCCATGAAACTAACCCCAGATTCGAAAACAGATACACCACTACCCAGGACTTGACCATTTTCTCTCTCCTTCATCGCCTTAGGAACGCTCTTACTTTTCGCCATCATCTGCTCTTTTATCGCGCATAGTGAGGTATCCCCACGTTCAGAACGCAGCATTAAAGCTCGACTGCGCAACGAGGCCAACCTCGCCTTCACGAATACCGGAATGGGAGTTCTCACCCTGCTCATGTGTGCCGGCATGGCCTTCCTGCAAGTAACCGGCCCTGTACCGCAATTTCAGCGGTTCAACGGCGCCGCCATTATCACGATGTTGGTTCTTACCATCGGTGGCAGCATCGGACTGGTTGCGTTTCTTCTCTACAAACAATCTCAATTATCTGAACAACTGCGTGGAATCCGCTTTCCCGATGAAGACAAAGAATCACCGGACAATGACCATCTCTATAAATGGGGCGTGATGTACTACAACCCAGAGGATCCGGCGGTACTAGTGGATAAGCGCTTCGGCACAGGCGTGTCGTTTAACTTCGCCCGCTGGCAGGCCAAGGCATTTTTCGCCATCACACTTCTGGTTCTAGTCGGCTCAATAGCGCTGCCTTTAATACTCAGCTAAAAATTTTGGCATTCAGGCTAAATCACGATTTTCGTCCATACAAACCACCGATTTCGTCGACGGTTTTGGTCATTTATATGGACGAAAATCGCGAAAAGCCACCCGCAGACAGCACAGCGCCCCGCTTCCTAAAGGATTGCGCGAAGGAAGCGGGGCGCTGGCGTGCGTCAGTTAGTTGATGACGGCGATGAGGTCGCCGCCTTCCACCTTGGTGGCCTGGCCGATGGCCACGCGCTCGACCACACCATCCTTGGTGGCAGAGATGGAGGCTTCCATCTTCATCGCCTCGATGACGGCAATTTGATCGCCGGCCTTCACCTCGTCGCCAGGCTTGGCGGTGGGGTTGACCACACCAGCAAATGGTGCGGCGACGTGGCCCTCGTTGGAGGGGTCGGCCTTTTCTACGGTAGCGACCGTGGATTCGGCGTTCTCGTCGCGCACCTTCATCGGGCGGATCTGGCCGTTGACGTTGAGAACCACGTTACGCATGCCCTTTTCGTCCGGCTCACCCACGGCGTCGAGGCGCACCACGACCTGCTTGAGGTCGGCGCGATCGGTGGAGTCCTCTGGGAAGTAGTGGACGACCTTTTCTTCGCCTTCGGTAAGACCATAGAAGAAGGTGGTATCCGTCAGTGCCTCGGTGTTGCCGTACTTGCGGCGGAACTCGTTGAATTCCTCGAACTGCTTCGGGAATAGCAGGCGGTTCAGGCTGGCGCGGCGCTCATCCGAGTTATCGGATTCCAGATGCGGTTGCTCTTCCGCAGGAACCTCGCTCACCTTGGCGCCGGTTTCCTCGCGGCCATCGAGCACCTTATCGCGCAGCTCCGGCCAACCGCCTGGAGGGGTACCGAGCTGGCCGCGGAGGAATTGGTTGACCGAGTCCGGAATATCGAACTTGGTGGGGTTAGCAGCGAAGTCCGCAGGGTCTACGCCGGCACCGACAAGGTGTAGGGCGAGGTCGCCCACAACCTTGGAGGATGGGGTGACCTTGGTCGGACGGCCCAGCATCTCATTGACTGCTGCATAGGTGTCCTCGATGACCTCGAAGCGGTCCGCCAAACCGAGGGCAACAGCTTGGGCACGCAGGTTGGACAGCTGGCCGCCCGGAATCTCGTGCTTGTACACGCGACCGGTCGGGCCAGGGATACCGTTCTCAAACGGCGCGTAGAGCTGGCGGACGGCTTCCCAATAGGGCTCGAGATCCGATACGGCCTGCAGGTCGATGCCGGTATCGCGCTTGGACTGGGAGAACGCTGCAATAAGGGCGGACAGCGACGGCTGCGAGGTGGTACCAGCCAGCGGCGCGGAGGCGCCGTCGACGATGTCGGCACCGGACAAGGCGGCCGCATAGTAGGTTGCCATCTGGCCGCCCGCGGTATCGTGCGTGTGGACGTGCACCGGCAGGTCGAATTCCTTGCGCAGCGCCATAACCAGCTTGGAAGCGGCCTCAGGGCGGAGCAGACCGGCCATATCCTTGATGGCAAGGATATGGGCTCCGGACTCTACAATCTGCTCGGCCAGCTTGAGGTAGTAATCCAGCGTGTACAGGTTCTCCTTCGGCGAGGAAAGGTCACCGGAGTACGCCATGGCCACCTCAGCCACGGTGGTATTGGTCTCGAGTACGGCATCGATGGCGGGGCGCATCTGGGAGACGTCGTTAAGAGCATCAAAGATGCGGAAGACGTCCACGCCGGACTTGGCTGCTTCCTGGACAAAGCCGCGGCAGACCGAGTCTGGGTACGGGGTATAGCCCACAGTATTGCGTCCGCGCAGGAGCATCTGGATGTTCTGGTTCGGCATAGCCTCGCGCAGCATGTCCAAGCGGACCCATGGGTCCTCGTGAAGGAAGCGCATGGCGACGTCATAAGTTGCACCACCCCATGCCTCGACCGAGAACAGGTTCGGGGTCATGCGGGCTACGGCTTCGGCTGCAGAAACCAGGGCGGTACTACGCACGCGGGTAGCCAGCAGGGACTGGTGGGCGTCGCGGAAGGTGGTATCCGTAACCATCAGCGCATTCTGCTGACGGATCTTCTCCGCCCACTTTTGCGGACCAAACTCGAGCAGGTCATCTCGGGAACCGCGCGGGAGCGGCTCGGAAAGGTCCAGCTCGGGGAGCTTATCAAAGGGGCGCAGTGCCGTAGGGCGAACACCGTTGGGCTTATTAACGGTGGTTTCCGCGATGTACTCGAGGATTCGACCAGACTCATCGACTGCCGGCGGAGCCTTGAGCAGATGCGGGTGTGCATTGATGAATCCGGTGTCCACGCGGGTCTGGGTGAAGTCTGGCTCGCGCAGCAGGGCGCGCAGGAAGCCGATATTGGTGGCCACGCCGGAGACGGTGAACTCGTTGAGCGCACGCTGGGCGCGCTGCACGGCCTGCTCGAAAGTGACGCCGCGGCAGGTCATCTTCACCAGCAGGGAGTCGAAGTTCGGCGATACTTCTGCGCCCACGGAGGTTGCACCATCCAAGCGCACGCCAGCGCCGCCCGGCGAACGATACGCAGTCAGCGTGCCGGTATCCGGACGGAAACCGTTATTAGGGTCCTCGGTGGTAATGCGGCACTGCAGAGCAGACCCGGTGATGGAAATCTTGTCCTGAGCGAGGTGAATATCTTCCAGCGAAGCGCCGGCCGCGATATTCATCTGGGCCTTGACGATATCTACGCCGGTAATTTCCTCGGTCACGGTGTGCTCCACCTGCACACGCGGGTTCATCTCAATGAAGACGTGATTGCCGCGCTCATCGACGAGGAATTCCACGGTGCCCGCGCCCTCGTAATTAATGTGCTCACAGAACTTCACCGCATCCTGGCAGATGCGGTCACGCAGCTCGGAATCCAGCGACGGCGCCGGCGCAATCTCGACCACCTTCTGGTGGCGGCGCTGCACCGAGCAGTCACGCTCGAAGAGGTGCACCACATTGCCCTGGCTATCGGCCAGAATCTGCACCTCGATGTGCTGTGGTTTGATGACCGCGGTCTCTAGGTACACGCTGCCGTCACCGAACGCCGCCTCCGCCTCGCGCGAAGCCTCGGCCGCCTTTTCGCGCAGCTGATCCTCAGATTCCACGAAGCGCATGCCGCGCCCGCCGCCACCGGCGACAGCCTTAACGAAGACAGGGAAGTTAAAGTCCTTGGAATATTCGACCAGCTTATCGACGTCCGTCGATGGCTCCGAGTCCTGCAACGTCGGCAGCCCAGCTTCCTTCGCCGCACTAACCGCAGCAGCCTTATCACCGGTGAGGTCCAACGTGCTTGGGGTCGGACCAATGAACTTAATGCCATTGTCCTCACACGCACGAGCAAGATCCGCGCGCTCCGAAAGGAATCCGTAGCCGGGGTAAATGGCATCCGCTTCGGCTTTCTTGGCGGCGCGGATAATCTCATCAATGTCCAGATATGCCTTGACCGGCTGCCCCTCGGCGCCGATGCGGACGGCCTCATCCGCGAAGGCGCGGTGGAAAGAATTTCGGTCTTCGCGAGGATAGACCGCGACGGTCTTTGCCCCGGTCTCAAAGGCAGCGCGGAATGCACGCACGGCGATTTCGCCACGGTTGGCTACCAGAATCTTTTTGAACGATGGAAGCGCGGGATTAGCCACTTCTGTGTTCCTTTCAACTCGGAAGGTACTGCGATACAGCACCTCCTCTTGGGTGATCCGTATCTCAGTTTAGAGATCGAAACCTTCCTTGTCTGCCCATTTTCAAGCGGAGTTTGCCACACTATCCAGCGCTTAAACCGTTGAATGGGTGGTTTCTGCAGTCCGACCAGTAATAACAGGGTTAGTTATTCTGTAAATCTTGCAAATTTTTACCTCAACAAAATATGCAGCGGGGACACCCTTGGATTTACTAAGTGTTCATTTCCACTTCATACTAATTTTTCTTTAATTAATGCATATTTATATGCAAGGTGTTACTTTCGTTTTGCGCACCCAGCGCACGTCCCGCCAATCTCTAACAAGGAGAGAAAATGAGAGTAAAAACTCGCTACAGCTAGCATAGCTATCGCAGCACTGAGCGGAATCGCTGTACCAGTAGCCAGTGCCTCCGCAGGTGAATGCGGTGGAGGTCTAGTGTGCATTTTCAACGAAGCGAACTTCGGCGGTTTCCTAGGTTCCCGTGGCCCTGGAATCGGAATCATGAATGTTTCGCGCAACGCCAATGACAAGATGTCATCGTGGATCAATAACACTGGAGGCCATGCTGCTTGGTACCAGCACGCCAATGGTGGCGGCAAGTGCCACACCATGACGCCATTTTCCAATAACAATTATGTGGGCTGGTGGAGCAACGACACCCTTACCTCGTGGCGCACTAATAGGGGCTGCTAAGTAGACATCCGTTAGCTGGGAAGAAGGATGACAATCATCTTTCTTCCCAGCTTCAATATTTCAGAACTAAATGACCCAAATTCACATTCACCAAGTTCATAAAACACTCGGCGTTGGCCCCAAGGCGACTCACGCACTCAAGGGAGTGTCATTAAAAGCCGCACAGGGAGACTTCATTGCCATCTCCGGCAAAAGCGGTTCAGGGAAAACCACTTTTTTGGACATGCTTTCTGGCTTAATCTCCATCGACTCGGGCTCGGTCACGGTTAGCGGGGTCAAAGTAGATACCGCTTCCGAAAAAGACTTGCTTCGTCTGCGCAGGGAGATTATTGGCATTGTCCACCAATCGGATCTCATCATTCCCGAGCTGACCGCCGCCGAAAACGTGCAACTCGTCCTATCAGCAGCCGGATACAAGGCTGCAGAATCTCGAACGGCGGCCGAATCCCTCTTAAAACAAGTAGGTCTCGAGGGGCTAGAGACCCGATATCCCGACGAATTGTCCCGTGGCCAATGCCAGCGGGTTGGTATTGCCCGTGCGTTAAGCGGAAACCGGTCGATCCTACTTGCAGACGAGCCTTCTGCCGCCTTGGATCAACAAAACTCGCGAAGCGTATTTAAGCTGTTCCGAAAGTTGGCCAGCCAAGGAACGACAATCATTACTGCTTCCCATGATCCGATCGTTCTGGACTATTGCACACGATCCTTCACCCTGATCGATGGTCTTCTGCACAATGCAGAGGAGACGGAGGAGTAACTTGGTTAGCCAACTTCTATCCAAAATCATTAAAGGACAGCCCAAAGTGCGTCTTATGTACGCACTAGCAGCTCTCAGCATTCTCCTCCTTGCCGCTACGGCCACGAGTGCGATGCTTATGACAATGTCCGCCGAACAACACGTTGCATCGAACCTAGGAGATAACCAACAGCGAGCAGACGCACCCTGTTCGCTTTCCTTAGGCGACAATATCGACGATTGCCTATCTGCACCGTCAGATCCCAAGCGGTTCTCCCGTGAACTTGTATCGCAAGACTTCTACGTGGATACTGACCCCGATCGCCGAATGACATATTCGGAGGGCGATTGGGAAAGCCAGGGGCCCAGCTACGGTTTAACTTTGGAATCAGGTCGGTGGCCAACCTCTCCGGGGGAAATTGTCGCAACCACAGCTAGCGGTCTTTCCGAAGAATCAGGGGTCAGTGCCTTTAGTAGCAACCTGGAGATTAACGTGGTCGGTACCGTTGCCAGTAAATTTGTGCCGACCGCAACCGCCGTGTATGCAGCGCCCGGCACATGGGATCTCAGCACCACCCCTTCATCCCCATCTAGTGCTGGGGCGCGCCCAATGCTTTTAGATAACCAGTCTTCGGACCAAGAAGAACTAGAAAAGACAATGGATCGCATTGCTCACGTAGACAATGCCGAGTTCAGCGCCAGAGAAGCAGTGAAACTGTCCTACCTCTCAAGGCAATCGCTGGAGAATCAGCCTCCCAAAAGCCTTCTTGATGAATACTCATTTTTCTTCGGAATTTTTGCGTTTCTCTTACCTCTATTTTTCTCAGCCTTCCTAACTGCCATGCAAAGGCGCGCGCTCGAAGCCCCAGCCACCGCTCTACACCAACTCGGAATATCCAGGAAGAAGTTGTGGGCTATCTTTCACGTACAGCTCCTTTTTCTAGTCCTTTCAATTTCAGTGTGCGCTATTGTCACCGGTACGCTTTTTCCTCACCTCTTTAGAGCTCATCTAGCAGAGTTGGGGTCCGTGCCTGGGCGGGATTTCGTCCTCCCCTGGAAATGGTGCGGGTTGCTTTTAGCGTCCGCCTTACTTCCCCCGATCATCAGCGCACTGACAACTGCATTACCAATCCGGTTCCAAAAAGCCCAAACTGCGGAACATCAACTTTCTGCTAAATGGAAGCGGGCTTCAGCCGGGGCTATCCCGGCACTGTGTGCCATAGCACTAGCAACCGTATTGTTCGCTGGGGTAGTCGGCCCGGAAATTTTCACAACTCTTGCTCCAATCCCTACGTTAGCGCTCGCGATAGCGTTGACGCTCGCTGTAACTATTTCTATTAAAAGCGATTCCCCAACGTCACCGAGTCACCTGGCCCGTCGCTTTTTAAGTTCGCACCGTTTTCTTCCGCTAATTGGAGTAGTCCTATTGTCCAGTACAGCAGGGATAGCAATCTTCAGCAGTAACCTGGCCGCTAGTATGACCGCCTCAGAAGCTGAATCCTACGCACCAATTGTCGCACCCGACCAAGCAATCTTGACCCTGCCAGATGAAATGGATTCTGCGAGAGAATCTGCACAGAATTCATTAGTATCCCAAGGTGACTTGCCCGAACCCATTTCTGCACAGCAGCTTTCCGCAGGATTGCCGATGACTCCTGATGTATCGGGAACTTTTGGCATTCTTTCCGTCCAGGATGCCAAAAGTTGGGAGAAACTCACGGACGAAAAGCTTACTTCCGACGAAAGGCAAACCCTGGAAAGCGGTGGTGTTCTTGTCCGCGACAAGAAACTTATGGATGCCTCTCACGCACAGATCACCGATTCAAACGAAAAATCGCACACGCTCAAGGCCCAAGAGGGTTCTTTTGGAAACTATTGGGAGAAACAAGTCGGCGGTGTGGTGCTAAACAGCACCGCACAAAGTCTTGAAATTCCTAGCATTTCAACCCAATGGATATTCGACGGATTATCCGCCCAAAAGGCAGAACGAGTGCCAGAAATCGCTAACCATCTTGGTATACCACCTGAGGATATCCAGCTTTCCAAAGGCTACGAAACCGAGACCCCCTTATCGTTCTATATCAGCCTTACAGCAGCTCTGCTTTCTGCAATCGCCATATCTTTTGCGATTGCGCGCGGCCTAAATACCAGTATGAGCACACTGCACACCACCTTTTTCCACTTGGGTCTTCGCCGTGATTGGAGCCTCAAATCGCTTTCTTGGGCCATAGCGATTATCTGCCTGAGTTCCCTAATCATCGGAGTCTTCAGTGGTCTCGCCCCGTTAGCAGCATATAGCTTCTTGCTCGGGGATGGCTTCCTGTTCGCAGTCGATTGGACAGCAATGGGTTTCACCATCATTTCAGTCCTAGCGGGCACCCTATTCGGAACATTCATCCAACAAAGACGCCTTCACCGACACTAATCACCTCTCCACTCGGCCCGCGGTCACAAGTCTCATTGACCGTGGGCCTCCCTTCGTTATATGGTTACCCACATAGGTGGTAAACCCATACACCAGGGAAGGAATCACATGTCGCATGCACGAGAGGCCGCACCATGAGCGATACTCGGCCAATTTATCAGCAGCTGGCAGGAGGAATCAGAGACATGATTATTTCCGGCGAACTCCCCGAGGAAGAACGCGCCCCCAGTACCAATGAGCTTTCAGCTTTCCATTCCGTCAACCCCACTACCTCCGCAAAGGCACTAACCGTCCTCTTCGAGGAAGGCCTGCTGGAAAAGCGACGCGGCCTGGGCATGTTTGTGCGCGAAGGCGCGCGCGACAAGGTACGCCACCAACGCCAAGAGGCGCTCAGGGAAGACTTCATCGTGCCTCTCCTCAAGGAAGGAGCCGCGCTGGGCTTAAACGCCAGCGATATCGCCGACCTCATCGAAGCCGAAGGAGACCATCATGACGCACCTTAAGATGCACAATGTCAGCTGCAAGCGCCGCCTGCACGTGCCACACCTGGAGCTTACCGCCGGCATGTATGGGCTTATCGGCCCCAATGGCGCCGGCAAGACCACGCTCCTGCGCGCGATAGCGGGATTCCTCCCTACTAAGGGCAGCATCGATACCCCACAGGTAGCGATTGCGCGCACCGGCGCCGATATTTCGCTCTCCGGTTCCACCGTGGCCCAGCACCTGCGCGCCGCACAGCATGTGCGCGAGGGTTTCGACGTGGGGTATGCGGAGGAGCTGTTGGATAAGGTGGGCGTCGACAAGCGCAGCAAGAACCGCTCTTTAAGCACCGGCCAGCGCCAACTGGTTGCCTGTGCCACTGCCCTGGCAGCGCGCACGCCGGTCACCCTCCTCGATGAGCCTTTCAATGGCTTGGATGCACCGACGCGCACGCGCCTGCGCGAGCTCATTATCGCCCACGCCTCCGGCACCCCGGACTGGCTGCTGGTGCTTTCTTCTCACCGCGCCGAAGACCTCGTCGGCCTAGTTGACCAAGTCATTACCGTGCACGACGGCACGGTCAATAAACCCACCGACCTGGAATCCCAACGGCCGCACTACCCCGTCATTAGCGGCAGCACCAAGGACGTGGAGCAAGCACTCGCGCTTGCCGACGCCCTCCCCCTCCACCACTCCTCCCTTGGCTCCACCTCCAAGGTGCACGCGTGGTGCCCGGCCCCGTTCCCGGCCGATACCGCAGCCGCCGCCCAAATCACCGTCTCCTACCTTGACGACGGCCAGCTCATCGATTTCCTTGTCTCCCGCGCCCATGAATCCGCCCGCACCTCACAAGAGGAGTTCTAGTCATGAAGCTACTGAAGACCTTCAACCTCAATGCCGCCAAAGCGCTCATCGTCATAAGCATCATCGTCGTTTTGCTGTGGGGTCTCCCGTATGCCGTCCCCAGCGATCCCTCTGCCATCGGCGCCAATCCAACCGGCTGGGGAATCTTCGCAGTCTTTATGTGGGGACTCTACTGTGCCTTCGCCGCAACCGAATACCGTTCCTTGCGCGGCCTAGGGATGCGACCCCGGCAATGGCTTACCAGCATGCACGCGACGCTGTGGCTAGCCGCGCTCATTTTTGGAGCCGTCGCCTGGACCGCTTACTACATCGCTCTGCAATCGGGTGCGTACGCGAATTCTTCGTGGGCAATCACCCCCGGCGCTGTAGAAGCCAGCCTTCCGTTTTGCTACGCGGCCACCTTCGGTAGCTTCGCCTGTGGCCACCTCATAACCGGATACATTGGCGCACTCATCGGCGTGGTAGTAAGTAGCGCAAACCAAAGCTCCCTATTCGTTCGGCTCCTACTAATCGCCGGCATCATCGTCGGCCTATTCCTAGCGGATGGCATCGTGATTACTCTCGCTGAATCATTTGGAGCTGTAGAAATCGGCGCCCCATGGCCCGGCATGTTTTTCTTCGCTGGTTTAGCGGTCCTTATCTGCACCGCAGCAATTCACCTCCTGGCGCGGCGTATCCAGCCATAACCCGACCGCAGAAAAGCCCCGACAAGTATGTCAGCTCCCCCACTCCGGCCAACGTGACGGTGCCGGAATGTGAGGGAGCTGACACGTTTTAGAAGGACTTTGGCGGGACCGAACGCTGCTCCTCGCCGTTATATGCGGATAGCGGACGAATAAGCGAGTTATTCTCGTTCTGCTCCACAATGTGCGCGGTCCAACCGGTGATGCGGGCCATGACAAAGATTGGCGTGAAGAATTCAATGTCGAAACCCAAGATGTGATAGGCAGGGCCAGCGGGAAAATCGAGGTTAGGCTTGATCTTGATCGAGGTATTTTCCTCCATCGTCTTGGCCATGATGTCGTACATCTCAATCCATTGGGTCTGGTCATGTTGTTCGGCCAGCTCCTTAAAGGCGGCCTCCATGGTGGGAACTCGGGAGTCGCCGTTTTTGTAAACGCGGTGGCCAAAGCCCATGACCAGTTCCTTGTTGGCCAGCTTCTTCTTGGTCCACTCTTCGGCCTTGGCAGGATCGCCAACCTCCAGGAAGTTCTTCATAACTGCCTCGTTGGCACCGCCATGCAATGGCCCCTTGAGAGCGCCGATAGCCGCGACGATAGCGGAATACGTATCGGACATAGTGGAGGTCACCACGCGGGCAGCGAAGGTGGAGGCGTTAAATGAGTGCTCGGCGTAGAGAATGAGGGACTTATCAAAGGCCTCGATATCGGCGCGGTTGGTAGCTGGGGAGCCTTCCTCATCACCGAAGACCATCCACAGGAAGTTCTCCGCAAAGCCCTTCTTGCGAGAAGGCTGGATGTAGCCCTCGCCGCGGCGGCGTCGGATATCAAGAGCAATGATGGTCGGGATCTTGGCCATTAGCTCAAGCGCGGTACGGCGGATATGTTCAGAGTCCTTGGTATATTCCTCTGGGTCTTGGGAACCGATATAGGAAATGGCGGTACGCAGAACGTCCATTGGGTGGCACGACAGCGGCATGGACATGATGAGGTCAATGACATGGCGCTCCAGGTGGCGCAGGGCTTTCTCGCGGGCAGAGAAACGGATGAGGGATTCCTGCCCCGGTAGCTTGCCGTTCCACAGCAGATAGGCCACTTCCTCGAAGGAGCAATAGCGGGCAAGCTCTTGGACGGGATAGCCGCGGTAGGTCAGCGAGTTGGTCTCAGGGACGACCTTGGACACGGCGGTCTCATCGACGACGACGCCATACAGGCCCTTGCGGATTTCAGGGGTCTGGTTCTTATCGGACATGGTGGGAATTCTCCTTAGCTTTCGAAAGTGGGTCGGTAGGTGTCTTTGGAATAGGTGAATACGGATTGGTCGAAGTCGTTGTATTCCTCGTAACGCACCAGCTCATAAAGGCGGGAACGGTGTTGCATGCGCTCGAGCCAGTCGGTTTGCAAACCGGTTTCATGCATATCCCGCAGGAAATCTTCGGTAGCGCCCATAGCCACGCGGAAGGTGGAGACGGGCCAGATGACTGCGTTATAGCCGAGGTCTTCTAGCTGTTGCGCCGAAAGCAACTCGGTTTTGCCGAATTCGGTCATATTTGCCAGCAACGGGGTGTCGACAGCGGCGCGGAATTTTTCAAAGTCTGCTGGCTGGTACAACGCCTCAGTGAAAATAAGGTCCGCACCGGCATCGGCGTAAGCCTTTGCACGATCGATGGCGTCATCGATGCCGTTGACTCCTGCGGCATCGGTGCGGGCACAGATAATGAAGTTAGGGTCGCGCCGCTCGTTGACCGCGGCGCTAATACGGCGGAGCATAATATCTGTGTCCACGACTTCTTTGCCGTCGAGGTGGCCACAGCGCTTCGGGTTGACCTGGTCTTCAAGGTGGCATCCGGCCAGGCCCGCGTCTTCGAGCGCGGCTATGGTGCGGGCGGCGGACATGGGTTCACCGAAGCCAGTGTCGGCGTCGACAAACACGGGCAGATCCGTCGCGCGGGCAATCTGGCCCGAACGCTGCGCCACCTCAGTCAAGGTGGTCAGGCCAATATCGGGAAGGCCCAAATCATTGGCCAGCACCGCGCCGGAGACATAAACTCCGCCGAAACCACCGATATCCTGAATTAAGCGCGCGGTCAGGGGATTGAACGCGCCCGGCAATCGGGTAATGGTGCCGGATTCAAGGTTGGCGCGGAATTGCTGGCGCTTTTCCGCGGGAGTTTTCAAAGAGCCAAATAGTCCAGCCATTAGAAGATTCCTTCCGGTTTCTTAGGCGCGCTGGCCACATGAGCATCAGTCACCCGAACGTTGAGTTCGGTCAGGTCAGTGAGGTTTTCCAAGTTCTGTACGGCATTCAGGAAACGTTCTTGTTCGGCCTCCTCCACGATGCCGGCCGCCAGCTTGGTGAATTTCTCTACGTACTGCTCGCGGGCAAAAGGACGCGCCCCCAGCGGGTGGGCATCAGCAACTGCGCGCTCATCTTCTACCACGGTGCCATCTTTGAAGGTGATAACCGCCTTGCCGCCAAAGGCCTTTTCAGACAGATCGTTGGAGTGATAGCGGCGGGTCCACTCGGGGTCTTCGACAGTGGAAATCTTGTGCCACAGCTCGATAGTCTCCGGGCGGTTGGCGCGCTCGGGCGCGTAGGAAGCCTCGTGGTCCCACTCGCCATCCTCGAGGGCTACGGCAAAGATGTACATGATGGAGTGATCCAGCGTCTCGCGAGAAGCAGAGGGATCCATCTTTTGTGGATCGTTGGCACCGGTACCGATGACATAATGCGTATGGTGCGAGGTGTGCAGAACAATGGACTCGATGTCCGCAGTCTTCAGGCCCTTTTCCGCCAGAGTTTTCTTTAGCGCAAAGGCCATATCGATGGGCGCTTGGGCCTGGTATTCGGCCGAGTGTTCCTTGGTGTAGGTATCCAAGATGGCTCGTTTTGGCTCGCCGTCCTCCGGCAGCGGGACGGAGTAGGTGCGCTCCGGCGAATGCAGCATCCACGCGATGAATCCATCCTCGCCTTCCCAGATGGGCGCCGGCGCACCTTCACCGCGCATCGTGCGGTCGACGGCTTCAATGGCCATCTTGCCCGCGAAGGCTGGTGCGTAGGCTTTCCAAGAGGAAATCAGGCCCTTACGGGATTGCCGGGTGGCGGTAGTGGTGTGCAGCGCTTGGCCCACCGCCTGGTAGATGGTGTCCCTATCTAGTCCAAGCATGGTGCCGATGCCGGCGGCCACGGAGGGGCCAAGATGTGCCACGTGGTCAATCTTGTGCTCGTGCAGGCACATGCCTTTCACGAGGTTGACCTGGATTTCATAGCCGGTAGCGACGCCCCGGATAAGGTCTCGGCCGCTCAGCCCCTTATGCTGGGCGGTAGCAAGCAGCGGCGGGATATTATCCCCGGGGTGCGAGTATTCAGCAGCCAGGAAAGTGTCGTGATAATCCAGCTCGCGGACTGCGGTACCGTTGGCAAGCGCGGCCCATTCGGCCGAGTAGGTACCATCCACGCCAAATACCGTGGCCCCGCCCTTACTTACCGGGTGTGACTGGGCCATGACTCGGGCGGAGGTTACGGGACCGCGTGCCACGGAAGCCATCGCCACGGCCGCATTATCAATAATGCGGTTGATAATCATGTCGGTGGTCTCGGCGGGAACCTCTACGGGATCCGCGGCTACTTCTGCCACCTTGTACGCCAAGTGCTCCTCATAAGGGAAATCCTCGGCGGATTTATGGGTTCTTACCTCGTGGTTTTTCACTAGGTGATCCTCCTTCACTCTGCAATGCGTTGTAGCTCACACTAAATGCTTGAATGTGTCCCGCGCTATAAGTATGGTGTGTGTAATCTAGCGGAATGAGTCAGTGAAATCTGCAAAGTTTGTGGTTTCTACTGCTCATAGCGGCGAAAGGCGGCACAGCAACCGATGACCAAGCACTATGCGGGGGCACGAATCCATGCACTGCGCAAGCAGCGGAGACTCACACAGGTAGCGATGGCCAAACAATTGGGACTATCAACCAGCTACCTCAACCAGCTCGAAAACGATCAACGCCCGCTCACCGTCACCGTGCTCATGCAGCTGTCCCAACGCTTCGACGTGGATCCCGGATATTTCGCCGACGACCGCGATACGCGCACCATCACCGACCTGCGCCGCATCTTTCCCGACGCTGCCGAAGAGTCCTTGGCCGACCTAGCCTCGCGCTTTCCGGAGCTCATGCCCCGCTTCGTCGACGTCGCCACCCGCGCCCCAGCGCGGGAGCGCTCCCTTTTGAGCTCGTCCGTGATTTTTTCTACGACGCTCATAACTACATCCACGAGCTCGATGTCCTAGCTGAAGAGCTCGCCGGCCAGCTCGGTGACCGGGTGCTACGCCGCGGCCGTTTAGCGTCCCGCATGCACGAGGATCTCGGCGTTACCGTCCGCTTTTCCCGGCCGGGACCACGCCGCGACTTCGATCCAGACACCCGGGAGCTTGCGCTTCGTGATGGCCTTTCTGAAGCCCAATTGGTCTTTGAAATGGCGCTCCAATACTGCCTGCTCGCCTACCGCGATGTCTGCGATAACCTCGTCTCCGAGCTTCCTGCCGGCGAGGCGCAAGAACTAGCTACCTTAGGGCTTGCACAGTACTTCGCGGCCGCGGTCACCATGCCCTATCAACCGTTCCTGTCGATGGCTGAGAAGACCCGCTACGATATCGACCTTTTGTGCAACTACTTTGGCACCGGTTTCGAAACCACCGCACAACGCCTGGCCACCCTCCAGCGCCCAGGCCTTATCGGCGTGCCCTTTTCCTTCATCCGCACCGACCGCGCTGGGAATATCTCCAAACGCCAGTCCTCCACTGCCTTCCACTTCGCCCGCTCGGGCGGGTCATGCCCATTATGGGTAGTCCATCGCGCGTTTGAGACGCCCAACCGCATCACCCGCCAGGTAGCCGCCATGCCGGATGGCCATGCCTACCTGTGGATAGGTCGCTTTGTGCAAGGAACCGCAAAATCTTGGGGAACCCCTCGCAAGGAATTCGCCGTAGGCTTAGGCTGCGATATCTCTGAGGCCGACCGCATTGTCTACGCCGATGCTCTTAATCTAGACATATCCGCCGCGACCCCTATCGGCCCTGGTTGTACCGCTTGCCCGCGCGAGCATTGTCCCCAGCGTGCCCTTCCACAAGCAGATCGCCCCATCCAGGTTTCACTCAATCGCACCGCCGAGCATTCCTACTCCACCTTTTAGCAACGCATGCAAAAGCGCCCATCCTAAGCTGGTTACCAAAGGCGGGCGCAAAAGAAAGGAAAAGGTCGCTTACTCCAGATCGTCGTGGGCAACGAGGCGTCGTGCAGCCTCGGTGATGGTGCCGGACAAGGACGGGTATACGGCGAAGGAATCGGCCAGCTGGTTCACGGTGAGCTGGTTCGTCACGGCCATGGCAATGGGCAGAATGAGCTCGGAGGCGGTCGGCGCAACGATGACGCCACCGATAACGCGGCCAGAGGTGGCGCGGCAGAAGAGCTTGACAAAGCCGTGCTGCAGGGAACGCATCTTGGCTCGCGGGTTGGTATTGAGCGGCATGGTGATGGTGCGGGCGGCGACTTCGCCGGCCTCAATCTCTGCCTGGGTGAAACCGACGGCGGCGATTTCCGGACGGGTGAAGACGGCGTTGGCCACGGTCTTCAGGCGCAGCGGGGAAACGCCCTCACCCAGTGCGTGGTACATGGCTACGCGGCCCTGCATTGCGGCGACGGACGCCAATGGGAAGAGGTCAGAGCAGTCGCCAGCGGCGTAGATGCCGGCAATATTGGTGCGGGAGACGCGGTCGACCTGAATGTGGCCGGACTTGGCGGTTTCCACGCCGACATTCTCCAGCTTGAGGTCCTGGGTATTCGGGATAGAGCCGATGGACATGATGACGTGGGAGCCGGTGATTTCACGGCCGTCCTGGGTGGTGACCAGGACGTTGCCATCCTCGGTGCGGTTGACGGTTTCCACGCGGCAGTTCTTTTCCAGTTCCACACCGCGCTCGCTCAGTACGGTCTCGAGGACGTCGGCAGCGTCGGCGTCGTCATGCGGCAAAATACGGTCGCGGGAGGCAACCATGGTGACCTTCACACCCAGCTCAGCGAAGGCGGAGACGAACTCGGCGCCGGTCACGCCGGAGCCGACGACGATGAGGTGCTCCGGCAGCTCGGTGAGGTTGTATACCTGCTGCCAGGTGAGGATGCGCTCGCCGTCCGGCTGGGCGCCGGGCAGCACGCGCGGCGTGGCGCCGGTGGCTACCAAGACAAGGTCTGCGTTAAGGGTTTCTTCGTGACCATCCTCGTTGAATACCGCGGTGACCTTGTGGCCGCCAAAGGCATCGGCTTCCTGATCCTCTGGGAAGTAGCCGCGGCCGTCGATAACGCGTGCGCCCAGGGATTCCACGGTGGCACGGATATCGGAGGACTGCTTGCTTGCCAGATCCTGCACGCGCTTATTCAGTGCGGTCAAGGAAAGATGGGCCTGGCCAATGCCCTGGTTAAGTTCCATATCCTCAGCACGGCGCAGGTCGGTTTTAATATTGGCACCAGCGATGAAGGACTTGGAAGGAACGCAGTCCAAGATAACGCTGTTACCGCCCATGCCTTGGTCTTCAATAATGGTGATTTCTGCACCATACTTGGCGCCTGCCAACGCGGCTTCATAGCCTGCCGGGCCACCGCCGATGATGACAATTCGCTTGGTCTGGTTCAACACGCACTTGCTCCTTTATCAGCTCCACTTTAAAAGTCGCTTACGAGTCTAACGTGTAGGACCTTTTAGCGCGTTAGTCTGTCTCCGCATTCTCCCCTATGAACTGCTCAACCACGGCGCCGAAGAGCTTGATGCCCACACCTATGGCCCGCTCATCCACGATGAGATCGCCCATATGCAGGTCATGCTGCTCGCCCTCGCCGGACCAGCAGCCAAGCCGCGCCATGGAACCGGGGACCTTTTCTAGGTACCAGGAAAAGTCCTCGCCGCCGGAGGATTGCGGGGCTTGCACGACGGCCTGCGGGTCGATGGATTGGGCGGCGGAGGCAAGCAGGGCGGTTGCGACGTCGTCGTTAAGCACTGGAGGAACGCCGCGGTTGTAGGTCAGCTCGTGTTCTACGCCTACCGGCGCGAGGACCTGCTCCACCAGCTCGGTAAAGAGGCTTTGCATATCGCGCCAGATGCCAATATCGGCCGTGCGCATGGTGCCGGTCAAGCTGCCGGTCTCCGGAATGGCATTGGGCGCATAGCCGGAATTGACCTGGCCAAAAACCAAAACGGTGCCGGTGCGTGGGTCAACGCGGCGCGAAAGCAGCGCGGGCAGTTCAGTGATGACCTTGCCCAGGGCATAGACGACATCGGCGGAAAGATGTGGCCGGGAGGTATGCCCGCCTGGGCCCTTGATATTGAGCTCCACCACGTCGGTAGCAGAAGTGATCGCCCCGGCGCGGATACCGATGCGCCCCACGCGCAGCTTGGGCTCGGCGTGGATGGCAAAAATGGAATGCACGCCCTCCAGCGCGCCCCATTCAATGACGTCGGTCGCACCGCCGACCCATACCTCTTCGGCCGGCTGGAAGATGACGCGAATGCCCAGCGGCAGGTCGTGGACGCGCTGGAAATCCGCCAATGCACAGGCCAGACCGAGCGCCACGGTGGTGTGCACGTCGTGGCCGCAGGCATGCATCTTTCCGGGAACTTCGGAGGTATATTCCAGCCCGGTGACCTCGGTGACCGGCAGGGCGTCGATATCGGCGCGGAAGGCCAGCCGGCCTAGCTCCGTATCGGGGCCTATGTCTACCATGAGGCCGGTCTGTGGGAAGCGCTGTGGCTCCAAGCCATAGTCCTGCAGGATAGAGGCTAGGAAGTTGGTGGTTTCCACCTCTTGGTTCGCGGTTTCCGGGTGGCGGTGGATATGGCGCCGCCACGCGATGACCTCCGCACGGTGGGCATTGAACCACTCGTTGATGAATTCCGAGATCATCCGCGTGCCTTCCCTGTCGTTGAAATACGTCTGGGTGCAAAGTCTACAACTAGACCATGCGGTTCAGTAACTCAGGTGGTGATGCGGGGTGCGCTAGTTCAGGGCGCCGTTCCACGTGGCGGCAAACCGACGCCGGTCCACATAGCCTTGCGGGAAAGGCGCGACGTCCTCGGCGACGGCCACCGCGGAATCGGTCAAATGTCCTTCCACCACGTCCCCACCGGCCGGCAGCAGCACCGCCGGCGGGATTTCTAGAGCCAAGGCCAGCTTATATACCGTAGACAGCTGCGGATCGGCCATGGCGTGCATGCCATTTTCGTTGCGCTCCAGATTGGAAATTTGGCTGCGCGATACCCCAGAAATCTCCGCCAGCGCCTGTTGCGAAATCCCCCGACGCTGTCGCACCCGCCGCAATTGTTGCGAAAATCCGTGGCCGTAGCTCGACCACATTAGATGAATGAAACTCATATTCTCCCCCTGGAAAGTGCGGTCGCCTTTCCAGGGAGAAGATTACCTTAAAGGTCGATATTGCGCGGACCGTAGAGGCGGTCACCAGCATCGCCCAAGCCCGGCACGATATAAGCATCCTCGTTGAGCGAAGGATCGATAGCGGCGGTGACTAGGCGCACCGGCAGATCGGATTCAGCCAGCGCATCCACACCCGGCTGCGCCGAGACCATGCAGATGGCGGTGATATCGGTGGCGCCGCGGCCAGCGAGCAGGCGCAATGCGTGCAGCAGGGAACCACCGGTGGCCAGCATTGGATCCACCACGAACACCGTACGGCCGGTCAGGTCCTCCGGCAGTGCCTCCAGGTAGGGCACTGGCTCGTGCGTCTCTTCGTTGCGGGCCATGCCAATGAAGCCGACCTGCGCATCCGGAATCATAGACAGGGCCGGGTCCACCATGCCCAGCCCGGCGCGGATGATCGGCACGATGATGGGCGGGTCCTGCAGGCGGGTTCCCTGTGCGGTAGAAACCGGGGTGGCGCAGTCGAAGTTCTCCACGGCAAGGTCGCGGGATGCTTCATAGACAAGCATGGCGCCCAAGTCTTTCAGGGCGGCGCGGAAAGCGGAGTTATCGCTGCGCGCATCGCGCATGAGGGTAAGGCGGGAGGCGGCAAGCGGGTGGTCTACTACGTGGATGTCCATGACCACCACTTTAAACTTTTTGGGAACCAAATGGGCCATCGGGCAGTCCAATAGGGCATGAGACCTTTCACGATCGATACTGACTATGCCCGCCACCTCGCCCGCGACCTGCACGCCCAGTCCCAAGGGGAGAATCCGCCCCATCCAATTTTGCCTGAAGATTCCGCATTCACAGCTTTCAATGAGGCCGTGCATGCCGCGCTCGATAATGTAGGCGCGCGCATGAGCGTGCTGCGCAACGATATGGGGCAGGTTGCCCACTCCGGTTTCCAGATGTCGCGCGAGGCAGAAGACACCGATGCCTCGCTAGGCCAGCACCTTGGGGCGGCGATGTAGATGCTCGATACCGCGCTCAAGCAGATTGCCACCATGCAACCGGCACAACTTCCGGAGGTTGAGCTTCCTCGCGTGCCGGATCTTTCCGCCGCCGAACCTTTGGCCGCCATCGCCCATGGCAATCCCGCTCCCCTACTCGAATCGGCGAAAAATATCGATCTCGATAATGCAACCATTTCTGCCGCGCTCGGCCAGGCCCGCACCTTGGTAGCGGGCACCATCCGGGATCTGGTGGGCATCGCCACGCAGCTGGTGCGCCAGGCCCTGCCCACCGCGCTGGGTTTCCTGTCGCTGGATCCGTCGGCGCGTGCCGCCGCTCTGGCTCAGCTTCGCGCGCTTATCTCCCAGCACCTGGGCATGGCCACTGCCCGCGTGCAGCGCCTGATGGGCGATCTCAGCGCGGCCGCTCAGTCCTTGCAGCCGGTAGCGCAGCGTCCGGTGCACTCCGCGCTTGCCGACGCCCCCGTAAGCCCCACCGGTGCCCAGCACTCCGCCGCTCTTCCAGCACAATCTGCGGCGGGCGATGAGGCCGGCGCCGATGCTGCCCCACACGACGCGCCTTCTCCCCCGCCAGAGCCTTCTGCCGAGGGTGGTTCGGCCGCCGGGCAGGCCGCGGTCGCCGCGGCGAAGAGCCAAGTGGGCCAGCCCTACGTGTGGGGCGGCACCGGAAACGGCGGCTTCGATTGCTCGGGCCTTACCCAATGGGCGTATTCGCAAGCCGGGGTGGACTTGCCGCGCACAGCAGACCAACAGGCCATTGGTCAGCAGGTCAGTGCGGATCAATTGCAGCCCGGTGACCTGGTGGTATGGGACGGGCACGTGGCAATGTATTCCGGCAATGGCGAAATCGTGGAGGCCGGTGATCCGGTGCAAACCAACCCGCTGCGCACCACAAATATGGGCATGCAATTCAAAGGCTTTTGGCGTCCCACGGCCTAAGGCCGGTGCGCTCTCGCGCGCTGCTTAGGGCGTTGGGTAGACTAAAACGCCATGAGCACCCGCGCAATTGTACCTGTAAAGCTCTCGCTGACCGAGGGCGATTTTTATACCCTCTGGGCACCCAAGTGGCGCCAAAACGGCTCCGAGTGGCAGGCCTTTTTGGGCGACGACGAGGCCGTCCTCGCCTTTAACTCACCCGCCGAGCTGCTGTGCTTCGTGGAGTCTGGCACCAAGCACGATTTGCTGGACCACCCGCAGTGGGATCAGTTTGCCGGCCGTGATGCGGACCGCGTTACCTCGGCCGAGCGCGATGAGTATGACCTCATCGGCATGCCGGAGGCACTGGCTGGTCGCCCGAGCCACCGGAACGTATCCACGGTGGCCCGCAACCTGGAGATAGCCTCCGCGCTTGCCGACGTCGCCGGGGCAGAGCACACCACCATCTTCTTCGCCTCCCACTCCATCCTGCGCAATGTCTCCCGCGGCGCCGACCACTACTCCGGCGAACAGGGCATGAGCGAGTGGTCCGGTGTGGGCCACGTCATCGCCGGCAACTGGAAGAAGGTCATCGAAGACCTGGATGAGCACGTCCGCGTGGTCTCCAGCGATGACTTTGATGCGGCCAAGGTTTCCGATGCCAAGGAACGCATCTCTTCTGCTGCTGCCGCCTCCGCTGCAGCGGCCAAGGAAGCCGAGGAAAAGCGCAAGGCCGCCGCCGAGGCCGCTGACCCGTACGATAACTCCCCGTGGGCCGCCGCGGGCATCGATCCCATCAAGATCACCGCGCAGTCCAAGTCTGTCTACACCCTGCGCACCTACCTGGACGGCAAGCCCATCTTCTTGGGCAAGTGGGGCGAAATCTTCACCTTCGATTCCCCGAAGACCCTGGTGCGCTGGATCATGGACAACGATGACCACGACCTGGCACGCGTATCCACCTGGGAAGAGGTTGTCGCCGCTGCTAATGCCGGCGAGCTAGAAGTTCAGGTCCACCCGGATAACCAGTATTCCTTCAACGGCATCGTGCGCGATATCGAAAAGGGCCCGGAGGCCGTCGATTCCGATCAGATGGCGCGCTGCTACGAGGTATGCGCCGATGCCGCCGACTGGGCCGGCGACGATTCCATTAACTCCTATATGCTGGCCAACCCGCGCCTGCAGGACTACTTGGGCTACATGCTCGGCTCCACCGAGCACGCCGGCTACGTACCGTCCAAGCCATATAACGAGCACGCCGAGTCTTGGAAGGGCTTGGAGGATATGCTCATCAAGCGCTTCTCTAAATTCTAAACCCACACGGTTCGCACGGCCCCGGCCGCGCGTAGCACATCAGCCGCCCCCGCCTTTGTCCCACTGCACAGCAGCTGGACGGTGAGGGGGCGGCTTTTGCATCTAGTCGCCCGACGCTTCTTCCTCTTGGCGTCGGGTCCGGGTCCGGTCGCGCATGTATTTATCGAAAATCAGCCACACAACAAAGACACTGAGTCCAACAATGGAGCGGCCCAGGGTTCCTATCCCAAAGACCCCGCCCAGAACCAGACCGAGAACAATCAGACTGGCGAAAGTTACGACCCACGACACGTGCGTGTTGTAGTTCATCGCTCGTCCTCCCTTAGTACGTGACTTTAGAGGTGGCGGCGGAGGTGGTCAATGAGGGCGTCGATAAGCTCGCGCGATTGCGGCGCCTTGGGTTTAATCTGGTCGAAGCCGTGATAGGCGCCGGCCCACACATCGAGGGTCGTATCCACACCAGCCGCATCGAGGGCTTGGGCAAAAGCCACGGATTCATCGCAGAAAAGGTCGATGCCACCTACCCCGATCCACGTGGGCGGCAAGCCGGAAAGATCACTGCGCGTGGCCGGCGAAGCATAGGGCGGCAGGTCAACATCCAGGTGATCATCTCCCAGGTACATGGACCACGCGCCGCGGTTCGGGCCCGCCGTCCAGATGAATTGGCCCACCGCACCGGACTTATCCGTCGTGCGGTGATCCAACATGGGATAGACCAAGCCGAGCGCGCGAACCGGATGGCCCTCATCAAAGGCACGCTGCACCAGACCCGCGGCGAGGCCGCCGCCGGCGCTATCGCCGGCAACCGCGATGCGCGAGGTATCCCCGCCCAGCTTATCGCCGTGTTCTTGCACCCAACGCAGCGCGGCGTAGCACTCATCATGGTCCGCTGGGAACGGCTCCTGGGTGGATTTATGGTAGCGCGGGGCCACCACGATGGCGCCGAGCTCAGCCGCCATGCGAGCATTTTGCGGATCGTACATGGCAGGCCCACCGATGAGATGGCCGCCGCCATGCGTCCACACCACCACGGGGCGCGGCCCAGCGGTGGCTGTGCCCTGGGAATCGCCGCGTGGGGTAAGCACGCGGGCGCTAAAGGCGTGGCCATCGAAGGAAGCGGAGAACTCCGTAATATCCACCGCGTGCCGCACCGGACGGGAGAAATCGATGCTGGCAAAGAAGCGGCTGGCGCGGGCAAAGGTGGCGTCGGCAAGCAAATGCATCGGCAGGTACAGAACCGGGCTGCGCAGCCCCGGTGCCACCTCGCGCAGGTACGGCCGGCGGCTGAGCGCATACGCCGCCATGCCCGCTGCACCGGCCACTCCTGTCAGGGCAGCCCCGGCCTTGAGGACTCGCGCGATGCGCATCTAGAAATCGCGCAGAATGCGCTGTGCCAGCGGCTCAGAAGAGGCGGGATTCTGGCCGGTGTAGAGGTTGCGATCCACGATGACATTCGGGGACATGGCATCGGTTTCTTGATAGTCCGCGCCCAGCTCGCGCAGGCGAGTCTCCAATGCCCACTTAGCGGCAGCGACCATCTCCTCGCCTTCCTCGGCATTGCTAAAGGCGGTCATCTTGTAGCCCTTGAACAGCCAATTCTCATTATCCACTGCCAATAGCGCGGCCGGGGCGTGGCAAACGAGGCCGAGCGCGCGGCCGGAATCCATACGCGCCTGAATAAGCTGGGCAGAATCCTGATCGTAGGCAAGATCCTCCATCGGCCCGTGGCCTCCTGGGTAGAAAATGAGGTCATAGTCTTCCTCATTGACATCCGCCAGGTTCAGCGGGTTCTCTAGCGCCACGCCCAACTCTGCCAAGTAATTTTCCTGCGCCATGCGCACGTTATCGGGCAGTACCTCCAGGCTGTACTCATCTACGACGGGAGCCTTCGCCCCCGGGGTGGCGAAGTGGATATCCCAGCCTGCGCCCTGGAAGACGCGGTGCGGGGCAATAAGCTCCTCGGCCCAATAGCCGGTCGGGCGCTTGGTGCCATCGGCCAGTGTCCATTCCTCAGCAGCGGTAACAACAAAAAGTACGGAAGGCATGTAATTCTCCTTTAATCGTTTCTATTCTTCAGCGGCGTCTGCCGCATCTGCGAGGGACTCTTCCGTGTCCGGGCCAGCAAGCTCCGGATCAGATAGTTCCTCGTATGCTGGCAAGATAACCGTTTCTAGCAGATGCTGCCGTAATTCCTGGTCAGCGAAGGAATTCTCCACCGCTTTGACGGTAAGATCGAAAAATTCCTCCAGCCCGTAGCCAAAGGTCTCACTCAGCGCGAGGAACTGCTTGGTCAAGGTAGACTCGCCCGAGGAAATGGTGCAGGTAAAACCCAGCTGTTGCAGCAGTGGCAGTGGGTGGTCGGTCAGCTCCTCGGCCTCCTCCAGTGGGGTAAAGACCAGGGGAATATGACGGTCGCGGATGTAGCCAGAGGCCTTACCCGGCACGATGCCTTCAATATTCGCAGTGAAGTCATCGATCATATTCACCGGGTGGATAAGGCGGTTCACGCCGGCCTGGGCGGCGCGCTCCACCTCTGCGAAGTCCTCTCCCACCAGGATCTGGGTGGGCAGGTATGCGGCGCGGAAGTCTGCGGCCGCGCCCGCTTGGTCCTGAGGCAGGTTGTAGCCCACCACGGGGGCGTCGTCAGGCACTACTGCCTCAGGGGCCGTGCCGGCGAGGACGAGGCGGGAGTCGAGGGAAGGAATGCGGGCTGCACCGGCGGCTTCGACAACCGCGGCAGCGTCTAGGCCGATCTCTGCTGGATCCAGGTGCAGTTCCGCGTAGACCACACCATCGGCGGCCAAGGCTTCGTAGCGCTCGCGGATGGTCGCGGTAAGTTCCTCCGGCGCGGTGGCCGTGGAGGAAATAGTCTCAAAGAGGGAGACCTTAGGAAGCTTGGCCACCACGTCGGCGGCGGAGTCCTTGTTTTCAGGGCTAATCAAAGGCGCGTCATGCATGCGTCCCATCGTAGGCACGGGCCTAAGATGTGTCATGTCATGAAAAGAATTATCGCTAGTTCTCTCGTTGCCGTCCTGCTCAGCGGCGCACCGCTCGCGCTGGCGGAAGAGCCGGAAACTACTACCACCACGCGCACCACCGCCCCGGATACCGATAAGTGCCCGCACGCCGAGCGCCCGGAAAAGGCCACCACCACCTCGGAGCGCCTCGCTCCTGGGCAAGCCTCACCCACCCCGCTGCCACCGGTGGACAGCGATGAGCCCTGTGGCACCACCCTGCCCGAAGGGTTCAAGGTGGATAAAGATGTGGTGGCCGCGGCGTGGATGGTCTCCGATATCGACACCGGCGAAATCATCGCGATGAAGGACCCTAACGGCCGCTACCGGCCGGCCTCCATCATCAAGGCGCTGCTGGCGCTGGTGGTCATCGACGAACTGGACCTGCACCAAAAGGTCGAGGTGGGCGAAGAATCGGCACAGATTGATGGCTCAGCGGTAGGCATCGGCCCGGGCGGCACGTACACGGTGGAACAGCTTTTGCAGGGCTTGCTCATGGCCTCTGGCAACGATGCCGCGCACGCCCTGGCCCAGGAACTGGGCGGGGACGAGGCCACGCTGCGCAAGGTCAATGACAAGGCGGCCGAGATCGGCACGAATTCCACTTATGCGGCCAGCTACTCCGGGCTCGATGCCCCGGGCATGTCTACCTCGGCAGAGGACATTTCCCGCATTTACCGCGCGGCCTTCCATAACCCGACCTTCGCGCGGATTGTGGATACAGAGTCCGTGGAGTTCCCCGGCTGGGGCGACCTTGATGGTTACCAATTAGGCAACGATAACGGGCTCTTCCTCAATGATCCGGATGGTATTGGTGGCAAGACGGGCTTTACCGATGATGCACACCATACCTTCGTCGGCGCGCTTGACCGCCATGGCCGGCGGCTGCAGGCGGTGCTGCTCGATACCACCGTGGAGCACGGCCCGCGCGCGTGGGAGCAGGCTCAGAAACTGCTGCACGAGGCCTATAAGGTGCATCCCGGGGATGGTGTAGGGCATTTGCTTGCCGACGCCCATTCCGACGCCAACTCCCCTGCGTCCCCTGCGGCAACGCCGGCGCCCGATGCCCAGGCGCAATCCGCGAACTCTTCCTTGGACGGGGTGCAGGGCTGGCTCGGCTGGGTTATCGCCGGCGCCGTAGTGTTGCTGGCTATGTGCGTGGGTGCTTTTTCACTACTTCGGCGTTAGCCCACTCATCGTGGGTGCCGCGGCGGTTATTCTTCTCCGAAATGGTGAAGGTATGCACGCCGGCGCCCACCCAGCTGGCGAACGTACCGGGGCCCGGCACGATATTGACTAGGCGCCACCACTGACGCTTAGCGGACTGGGTGAGGGTGAGCCGCTCTTTGGTGTCGACATCGCGCACCGTGTAGCCCATCAGCAGCTTAGCCGGGCTGGCGCCGAGCCAACACTCAGTGCCCAAGGTGTAGAGCAGCAAGATGATAGCGCCGCCAATGAACGTCGAAAGCTCATCCACGCCGCCGGAGAGCAGCGCGCCGCCGAAGCTGCCGCTAATGAGCGAAAAGAAGATGAGGTCCAAAATGGCCATGCCGATGCGCGCATCTTGACCGGCACGCTGGCTAATTTCAGGCGCTGGGTGCTGTACCAGCGGTGCGGGGACGGCAGCGTTCGCCGTTGCCGGCGGGAATGGATTGTGCTGCGGGGCAAAGGGATTGCGCGAATATGGCGACCCATAGGGGCTCGCGGTCTGCGCAAATCGCGGTTCCTGCTGAGCGTGACGCCCCGGCCCGGCCGCCTGACCGGGCTGGAATGACTGAGCTTGCTGCTGGGCTTGCTGTGGCCGCGGGTTCCACTGCCCTACCGCACCCAGCTGTCCTAGGTCTCCCCAGGTGGGGCGCACTCCCGCCGCGCACGCCTTATCGTATTCGGACCGCTTTGCAGCAGAGCCTAAGACGCTGGCAGCGATGCGCAGCTGCGCGCGCCGCGGATCTTCAATGTCTTGGCCTTGCTGCTGCAGCAGCACATCCTTGGACTCCAACAAGACTAAAAGCTCGTGCTCGCCATCGCGGCGATCTAGTCCCCATTCCTCATAAAGATTCGGTGCGATGTCATTGGCGTTCATAATGCTCCATCTTAAAGCCCACTGGCAGCGGCGGCCTCACCCCTAAGGAGGAGATTTTACTTACGGCGCAACAAGCTCCATGCGCCCACGGCCGCGGCGCCTACAGCGGCGCCAACGCCGAAGGTCGCACCTGCAGGCGCGCCTTCCTTGACCTCGTTGCGGACGCGAATAACGGCCGGCTCTGGGACCGGCGGGTGAGCGTACTTCAGGGACTCGGCGGTGGTGGCGGTCCACGCGGAGACGTACAGCACCACGCGCCAGATTAGGTACATGACCACCATGAGCACGATGACCGGTCCGAAGACCGCGCCGGCAGGGCTGCCGGTAGCAGAGGACATGATGACCGTAGACAGCTGCTTAAGCAGCTCGAAAGCGACGGCACCGATGGCTGCGCCGATAAGGCCGGACTTCTTCGGAACCTTGGTGCGCGGCAGGATCATAATCAGCCACCACATGACAATGAAGTTGGCCAGAAGGCCCACAGCCAAGCCGACAAAGAAAATCACCAGGTCCATGCCCGAGAAGGACTCGATTCCTACGCGCTCAAAGATCTTCTGGGTAAGGCCGGAGGACCCGGCAGCGGTCACGCCAAAGGCGATGAGGAACGCCACGATAAGGCCAATGAGGCCCACCAGGTCAGACAACTTCTTCTTCAAGAAGGAACCGCCCTCGTTGGCATCGATACCCCACATCGCCGAGATACCGATGCGCAGGTTATTCATCCATCCCAGGCCGGACCACAGGGTGGTCAAACCACCGATACCGAACATGGCGCCGCGTTGGTCAATGGCGGTATCGAGGATTTTGTTAACCGTATCGCCCATATCGCCATCGATAGAACTGGTGATATGGGATTGCAGATCATTGAGCAGGTCCTCGCGGTTAGCCAAGACGGCGGCGACGGTGGCCACGATCAGCATGGCAAGCGGGAAGATGGAGAGCACCGAATAATAGGTGATGCCGGCGGCAAACTGGTTGCCGCCTTCGGCACCGTAGCGCTCGTTCATGCGCATGAGGTGGTCAACGAATCCGGACTTGGAGCGAATCTTATCTACCGCACCGGGATCGTCGGCATTGGCGCGTTCGATGCCGTAGTGGTCCGTCTTCTTCGAGGAGGATTGCGTGGTGGTAGGCACGTGCTTCCCTTCTTGCTCGCACAGTTTTTATCCCACCTAGAGTAACTGGCAAACCCCCACTTGTCCCTTTGTGGGGTGGGGCACGGGGGAAGCGGCCGCTTGCTACTTGCGCAGGCGGGGAAGGAAGCCGACCTTTTCATAAACGGCGTCGACAAGCGGCTGCGCAATCTCTTGCGCCGTCTCCGCGCCCTGCGCCAGGATGCGCTCGAGCTCGCCGCGGTCCGCCATCAACTCGTCATAGCGCGCCTTGAGCGGAGTGGTAAATTCCTGCAGCGCGTCGGCGGTATCGACCTTGAGGTGGCCGTAGCCCTGGCCGGCGTACTTTTCCACCAAGGAATCGATGGATTCACCGGTGAGCGCAGACTGGATGACCAGCAGGTTGGACACACCCGGCTGGTTATCGCGGTCGAAGGCCACCGAGCCCAAGTCATCCGTCACGGCGGACTTGATGCGCTTAGCCGAGGTCTTCGGCGCATCGAGCAGGTTGACCAGTCCCTTCGGGTTAGCGCCAGACTTGGACATCTTGGACGTCGGCTCCTGCAGGTCATAAATCTTTGCCGCACCCTCCGGGATGAATGGCTCCGGTACCTTGAAGGTCTCGCCGTACTTATTGTTGAAGCGCTCGGCCAGGTTGCGGGTCAGCTCCAGGTGCTGGCGCTGATCCTCGCCCACCGGCACATAATCCGGCGAGTAGAGCAAGATATCGGAGGCCATGAGGATCGGGTAGGTAAATAGGCCCACCGAGGTGCGATCCGAGCCCTGCTTGGCGGACTTATCCTTGAACTGGGTCATGCGGGAGGCCTCGCCAAAACCGGTGAGGCACTGCAGTACCCAGGTCAGCTCCGCGTGGGCGGGCACGTGCGACTGCACGAAGAGCGTGGACTTTTCCGGATCAATGCCCAAGGCAATGAGCTGTGCGGCACCCGCGATGGTGCGGTTGCGCAGCTCCTCCGGATTTTGCTCCACGGTGATCGCGTGCAGGTCAGGGATGAAGTAGAAGGCGTCATAGCCGTCCTGCAGGTCAATCCACTGCTTGAGCGCTCCTAGGTAATTACCCAGGTGATAGGAATCAGCGGTGGGTTGGATACCGGACAGGACGCGGGAAACGGTGGAATTGTCTGCAGTCATGGTGCCTTATCCTACCCCCCTAGCCTCGCCGCGCGGTTCACATCCTTCCCCGGCGCCGCCTGAGCGAGGGATCGAAAAAATCCCCTACCCGTAGGGCAGGGGAAGCGGCGCAAGAACTTAAATCTTGCGGGAGGTGGGGCTAACAACATCCATAAAGATGGCAAAGCCCGCAACCATCAGCGCGCCGCCCACGCCCATCAGCACGATGGGGCCGAGGAAAGCGAAGGACGGACCAACAACGGTCCACCACCAGATGCTCAGGCCGAGGATTACAGCGCCGAGGACGAAAGAAATAATTGCGCGAGCCATGAACTTTCTCCGTTGCAGATTACTGAATTTTTTGACTTACCTATACTAGCACTACTGCTTGTGTTTGGGTGCCTTGCGCTTGCCGACGTCCCCCTTATTAAAGCTCCACTGCTGCTCCACGTTTACTCCCCGTGCCCCTGGCGAGTGCCGGCCGCTCGGCCGCGTAATCGACTGCTGCTTCGGCCGGCGCGCGATGCGGTTGCTCGATATATCGCTGTAGTCCGTTCCTTCAGCTGCCGTAGCAAACGCTCGAGACTTTTTCCTAAACGTCCGGCTCAAGGGGCGGCTTAGCGGCCGAGTCAGCGGGCGCGTAATGGGGCTGGCATAGCGCGTGGCCGCGCCCGCCTTGCGCTTGGCCTTGCGGGCGCCATCGCGCACGATGCGCGCGGACAATCGCAGGCGCGGGTCCATCTGCTGCTCAGCGTCGCGGTATTCGAAGACGGGCAGGCCCATTTTGAAGTAGATCGCGGCCAAGCGGGCAATAAAGCACACGGAGACGGTGATAATCGCGGTCGGTTCCTCGGCCAGGCCACTGTGGTACAGCGCCATAAATAGCGCCGCGGCGAGCACCGAAATCGCGGCGTAAAACTCGCCGGAAAAGACCAGCGGGATGCGATCCGAAAGCAGGTCACGCAGCACGCCGCCAAAGACGCCAGAAATCACCGCGGAAACCGAGGCAATAATGAACCCGTGACCTAAATGGACCGCAATTTGGGTGCCGAGCACCGAAAAGACCGCAAGCCCCAGGGCATCCAAGATGAGGAAGAGGTGGCGGAAATAGTGCATGAGGAAGGACATGCCCACCGTCACTACGGCCGCCACGATGACGATCACCAAATAGATGGGGTGCTCAACCCAGGTAAAGGGAGGATCATCGAGGATCATATCGCGCACCGTGCCGCCGCCCAGCGCCGTCATGGAGGCGATCATGGTGACGCCAAAAAGGTCGAGCTTTTGGCGGCCGGCGGACAATGCGGCGGTCATGGACTCAGCCGTAATACCAACTACATACAGGACGCTAAATAGTGGCGTCATCAGCGGTACTCCACCAGCAGTGGGGAATGGTCTGACCAGCGCTGCTCCACGGTAGGGGCCTTATCCACCCAGGTGCGCTGCGCGCGCTCCAGCATCGGGCGGGTGGCCGCCTGGTAATCGATGCGCCACCCAGCGTTGTTATTAAATGCCTGGCCACGGTAGGTCCACCAGGTATAAGGACCATCTTCTTCTGGGTGCAGGCGGCGGGCGACATCGAACCACTGCGGATCCGCGGCCGGGGACCACGGCTCGCCGCCCGCGTACTCGACAACACCCTGCCACTGTCCCAGGTTCTTCTTTTCCTGCGGCTCATCATCCGGGAACGAACCAAAGACGTGGTCCATGAAGGCGCGCTCTTCCGGCAGGTGGCCAGCCTTCTTTTCGTTGGCCTTATTATTTTTCAGGTCCTGGGCGCGGTGGCAGATATTCCAGTCGCCGCCGATGACCATATCGGCCGGGCTGCCATCAGAATTCTTGCGCGCCGCGTTCTCCGCCAGCACCTCCTGGAACTCATCCAAGAAGCGGTACTTTTCATCCAACTTCGGCGAACCGGCATCGCCGGAAGGCAGGTATAGGGAGGCGACGCGAATGTCGCGGGTGGTAGCGGCGATCCATCGGCCGGCGTCGGTAAAGGAGCCGAAGCCCACTTCGACGTCGGCAAGCGGGGTGCGGGACAAGATGCCGACGCCGGCGCGGCCCTTTGCGGCGGCGTCGGCAAGAGCTAAGTGCCAGCCCGCCTCGAGGGCTGGGGCCAGGGCCTTTTCGGCTTGCTCCGGGGTTGCGCGCACTTCTTGCATGAGCACGATATCGGCCGGAGTCTCCTCTAGCCAGGCGTTCATACCGGGGTTATTTTCATTGCGCTGCTTGCACGCAGCACGGATTCCATTGACGTTTACGCTCGCGATGGTAAGGGTCATGCCAACAGCATATCGGTATGCCTAGGCGCGGCGAGCAAGGCGCTTTTTATCCCACATCGTCGCAGCCCATACCAGGCACCCCGCCGCCGCCAGGCCGGCACCCGCCAGCGCCGGGGCGGAGTAGCCCAAGCCGGCACCCACCACGGCGCCGCCAATGGTCGCACCGGCCGCGTTTGCGATGTTCAGCGCGGACTGGTTAAGGGCTGCGGCCAAAGTCTGGGCGTCGCCAGCCACATGCACCAAGCGCAGCTGCAGCGAAGGCACCAGGGTAGAGCCCATAAACGCCACGCAGCCAAAGCACAAGGTAGCGGGGATGGCATGGCCGGAGAGGAAGTAGAAGGCCGTCAGGATAACGATGAGACAGGCCAAGGCAAAGATGATGCCAAACTCCAGGTTGCGGTCAGCCAGCCAACCGCCGAAGGCATTGCCGATGGTCATGCCGATGCCATAGGCCATGAGCACCACCCAGATGAGGCTCTGGTCCATGCCGGCGACCTCGGTCATGGTCCACGAAATATAGGTATAGACGGAGAACATGCCGCCAAAGCCGACCACGCCCATGATGACGGTGAACCACACCTGGCTGTTTTTGAACGCACCGAATTCGGTGCGAATATCGGTCTGCTTCATCTCTGTCATGTGCGGCATCAGGAAGAACAACGCAATGGCGGTGACAATACCCAAGGCCACGACCACCAGGTAGGCCGCCTGCCAGCCCAGCGCGGAGCCGAGGGCTTGGGCGGCCGGCACACCAATAACCGTGGCGATGGCTAGGCCCATGCCCACATAAGCCATGGCCTTGCCGCGGCCGCCTGGGGGCGCCATGGATGCGGCAGAAAGGTTAGCCACGGAGAAATAAGCACCGTGCGGCATGCCCGCGATGAAGCGCGCAATCATGAGGATGGCGTAATTCGGTGCCAAGACCGAGAGGAGGTTACCCACCACGAGAAAGCCGATGAGCAGCAAGATCAGGCGGCGGCGCGGCAGCTTGCCGGTAAAAGCCGCAATCAAAGGGGCACCGACCACCACGCCCATCGCATAAATGGTGATGAGCGTGGAGGCGTTTTCTTCCGAAACGCCAAAATCATCTGCAATAAGCGGCAGCAGGCCCATGGACACAAACTCCGTGGTGCCGATGGCAAACGCGCCCAGGGCCATGGCCACCATGACGATGGCGCGGCGGCGGGCGGTGATCTCCGTTTGCAACGGCAGCGGACGGCGGCGAATGCGGTGTTCGTGTGCGCTGCGCGGGCTTAGCTCATCGATGATTTTCATGGAGAGTGAGCGTACACCCCGGGTGTGCTGGCAGCATGACTACAGCGGGTGGTCGTGAATATCTCCACCCCACCCATGCACGGGTGATGATTACCACGCAACCCTTTTCAAGGGGCGGCACATGGGGGATCACTTTCAGCAAACTGGCCCACATGCCGCCCACAAAATCGGTAATCTGGGCACTTGAACAATTTTCCAACGTTATATAGGAGAATCATGGCAAAGATTACGTGGACCCGTACCGATGAGGCGCCGCTGCTGGCGACCTACTCCCTCAAGCCCATCGTGGAGGCCTTCGCTTCCACCGCTGGCATCGACGTGGAAACCCGCGATATCTCGCTGGCCGCCCGCATCGCCGCGCAGTTCCCAGAGCGCCTGACCGAGGAGCAGAAGGTCGAAGACGCCCTGGCCGAGCTGGGCAAGATGGCCAAGACCCCGGAAGCAAATATCATCAAGCTGCCGAATATTTCCGCTTCCCTGGTGCAGCTGAAGAAGGCCATCGCCGAGCTGCAGGCGGCGGGCTACGATCTGCCTGATTACCCGGATAACCCTTCCACCGAGGAAGAAAAGGACATCGCCGCCCGCTATGACTCCGTCAAGGGCTCCGCTGTTAACCCGGTGCTGCGTGAGGGCAACTCCGACCGCCGCGCGCCGGAGGCCGTGAAGAACTTTGTAAAGAAGCACCCGCACCGCATGGGCGAGTGGTCCAAGGACTCCAAGACCAACGTTGCCACCATGGCGGACAACGACTTCCGCCACAATGAGAAGTCCGTCATCCTGGAAAACGAGGACACCCTGTCCATCGTCCTCAAGACCGCCGACGGCGAGCAGACCCTGCTGCCGGAGCTGCCGGTTCTCAAGGGTGAGGTCATCGACGGCACCTTCATGTCCGCCAAGGCCCTAGATGAGTTCCTCCTCGCACAAGTCAAGCGCGCTCAGGAAGAGGGCGTTCTCTTCTCCACCCACCTGAAGGCCACCATGATGAAGGTCTCTGACCCCATCCTCTTCGGCCACGTCGTCCGCGCCTTCTTCGCCGATGTATATGACAAGTACGGCGAGGAGCTGCTGGCTGCCGGCCTCAACGGCGAGAACGGCCTGGGCGCTATCTACGAGGGCCTGAAGAACCTGGACAACGGCGAAGAAATCAAGGCTGCTTTCGATGCTGCGCTTTCCGACGGCCCCGACCTCGCCATGGTCAATTCCCACAAGGGCATTACCAACCTGCACGTGCCTTCCGACGTCATTATTGACGCCTCCATGCCTGCCATGATCCGCACCTCTGGCCACATGTGGAATAAGAACGACGAGGAGCAAGACACCCTCGCCGTCATCCCGGACTCCTCCTACGCCGGCGTCTACCAGGCCGTTATCGAGGATTGCAAGGAAAACGGCGCCTTCGACCCGACCACCATGGGGACCGTGCCGAACGTTGGCCTCATGGCGCAGAAGGCCGAGGAGTATGGCTCCCACAACAAGACCTTCAAGATCCCGGCTGCGGGCACCGTTGAGGTTCGCAACTCCCAGGGCGAGGTCCTCATCTCCCACGACGTGGAGGAAGGCGATATCTGGCGCGCCTGCCAGACCAAGGACGCTCCGATCCAGGACTGGGTCAAGCTCGCCGTCAACCGCGCTCGCCTATCCGGCATGAAGACCATCTTCTGGCTCGACCCAGAGCGCGGCCACGACCGCAACATCCAGTCCCTGGTGGAGAAGTACCTTAAGGATCACGACACCGAGGGCCTGGACATCTCCATCGAGGATCCGGTCACCGCTACCAAGACCTCCATCGAGCGCATCCGCCGCGGCGAGGACACCATCTCCGTGACCGGCAACGTGCTGCGTGACTACAACACGGACCTCTTCCCCATCCTCGAGCTGGGCACCTCCGCCAAGATGCTGTCTGTGGTTCCGCTCATGGCAGGCGGCGGCCTCTTCGAGACCGGCGCGGGCGGCTCCGCCCCGAAGCACGTCCAGCAGGTAGAGGAAGAAAACCACCTGCGCTGGGATTCCCTCGGCGAGTTCCTGGCCCTGGCTGAGTCCTTCCGCCACGAGAAGCAGACCAACGGCAACGAGAAGGCCGGCGTCCTGGCCGCCACCCTGGACAAGGCCACCGAGCGTCTGCTCAATGAGGGCAAGTCCCCGTCCCGCAAGGCCGGCGAAATCGACAACCGCGGTTCCCACTTCTTCCTGGCCACCTTCTGGGCCGAGGAGCTGGCTAACCAGACCGATGACGCCGATCTCGCCGCTGCGTTCAAGGACGTGGCTTCCCAGCTGTCCTCCCAGGCAGACGAGATTGCCCAGGCGCTTGTCGACGCCCAAGGCAACCCCGCCGACCTCGGCGGCTACTACTGGCCGAATGACGAGAAGACCTCTGCCGTCATGCGCCCAGTTGCTCAGTTCAACGAGATCATCGACGGCCTGAAGAAGTAAGTCTTCACAGGCGAATGCCGCCCCGCAGCGTTCATTGCTTCGCCGCGGGGCGGCTTTGGTGTATCTGCGTACTTAGAAGCTTTCGAGCCAGGCGGCGTGCACGCGGGCGTCGCCATTTTCTTCTGGGTGGAAGCTCAGCGCCGTCACGCGGCCTTGGCGCACGCCGACCACCGCGTCGCCGTTTTCACCCGGCACCGTCGCGATGACCTCGACGCCCTCGCCCACGCGGGTGACCAGCGGCGCGCGAATGAAACTCGCCGCAATGTCGAGCGTTTCCTCGCCCGCCGTCACAGGAACCGTGCGCTCTTCGGAAAAGCGCTGGTTGCCAAAGGCATTGCGCCGCACGGTCACGTCCAACAGCCCCAGGGTTTGCTGCCCCGGCGCGGGGTTTTCCAGCTCGCGGGCGCAATAAATGAGCCCCGCGCAGGTCGCGAGCACCGGCAATCCTGCGGCCGCGGCATCGCGCAGCGGCTCGGCCAGCCCGAAGCTGCGCGCCAGCTTGTCGATGACACTCGACTCGCCGCCCGGAATCACCAACCCGTCGAGCCCGTCCAAGTCGCGCGGCACCCGCACCCGGCGCGTCGCCACACCGAGCACGTCCAGAATGCGCAGGTGCTCCTCGACGCCGCCCTGCAGCGCCAGCACCCCGACGGTGGCTACCATCCGCGCTCGGCCAGACGGTGCGGTGCAGGCACGTCGTTGACGTTGATGCCCACCATCGCCTCGCCCAGGCCGCGGGAAAGCTTAGCGAGCTCAGCAGGGTCGTCGTAAAGCGTGGCGGCCTTCACGATAGCCTCCGCGCGGGCCGCCGGGTTGCCGGACTTGAAGATGCCGGAGCCGACGAAGACGCCTTCGGCGCCCATCTGGCGGACAAGGGCGGCGTCGGCAGGCGTGGCCACACCACCGGCAACGAAGAGCACGACTGGGAGCTTGCCGGTCTCCGCAACCTCGGCGACCAGGTCATACGGGGCCTGCAGCTCCTTGGCCGCGACATAAAGCTCGTCTCGGTCCAGGTGGCGCAGGCGCGCAATCTCGGCCTTAATCGTGCGCAGGTGCTTCACGGCCTCGGAGACGTCGCCGGTGCCGGCCTCGCCCTTGGAACGAATCATGGCCGCGCCCTCGGTGATGCGGCGCAGCGCCTCACCCAGGTTGGTGGCGCCGCACACGAACGGCACGTCGAAATCCCACTTATTGATGTGGTTGACGTAATCGGCCGGGCTGAGCACCTCGGACTCATCAATGAAGTCCACACCCAGCTCGCCCAGGATCTGCGCCTCTACAAAGTGGCCGATACGGGCCTTGGCCATGACCGGGATATTCACGGCCTCGACGATGCCCTCGATAAGCTCCGGATCAGACATGCGGGCCACGCCGCCTTGCGCGCGGATATCGGCCGGCACGCGCTCCAGCGCCATCACGGCCGACGCGCCCGCGTCCTCCGCAATGCGCGCCTGCTCCGGCGTGACGACGTCCATGATGACGCCGCCCTTCAACATATCGGCCAGTCCTCGCTTCACGCGTGTGGTAGCGCGTCCTTGTTCATTTACCTGTTCAGTCATAGGTGCCATAGTGACCCACACAAGTGGTACAAGACAAGAGCCATTTTCAGCGTGTTGGATTAGACCACTTATGATGGGCCCGTGCCCCTTCGCCTCGATCCCTCTGATACGCGGCCGCTGCCCGTGCAAATCGCCGCAGCCCTGCGCGCCCAGGTTGCCGCCGGCGTCCTCCTGCCCGGCGAGCGCGTTCCCTCGACCCGCCACTTGGCTTCGCAGCTCGGCATTTCCCGAGGCAGCGTGGTCACCGCCTACGACCAACTCACGGCCGAGGGCTACCTCACCGCCGAGGTTGGCTCCGGCACCATCATCAACCCACTGCTCCCCCACGCGCGTGCCCCACGGCCGGAGCCAGCCCCCGAACCGGCCGCTGAGCCCGAACTGGTGTCGCTGACACCAGGCCTGCCCGACACCGCCGGCATCCTCACCCCTGAATGGAGGGCCGCTTGGCGTACGGCGGCCGTCGACCCCTCCGGCGATCTGCCCCGCGAGGTCGCGGCCCACCTGCGCCACATGCGCGGGCTCACTGTGGACCCGGCCTGCGTGCTCATCACCGCCGGCGCCCGCGACGGCCTCTCCGTGCTCCTGCGCGCCCTCGGCCGCCAGTTGCGCGTAGGCGTGGAATCCCCCGGCTACCCCAGCCTGCGCCGCGTGCCCCACGCGCTCGGCCATACGTTGGTGGAAATCCCCACCGGCCCCGATGGCGTCACCGTCCCCGCGGCCGATCTCGACGCCCTCATTGTCACCCCCAGCCACCAATACCCCTACGGCGGCTCGCTGCCCGCAGCCCGGCGCGCCGAACTCGTCGAATGGGCCCGCACACACGACGCCCTCCTCATCGAGGACGACTTCGACTCCGAACTGCGCTACGTCGGCCAGCCGCTGCCCGCCCTGGCCGCACTCGCCCCGGAACGCACCGTGCTGCTGGGTACCTTCTCCTCGGTCATCTCCCCCTCCATTGCCTGCGGCTACCTCGTCGTCCCACCGCGCCTGCGCCCGGCCGTGGACCGCGTGCGCGAAGTCTTCGGCCAACCCGTCGGCGCCATCCCTCAGGCCGCACTCGCCCACTACCTTGCCAGCGGCGCTTTACGACGCCACACCGGCCGCATGCGCCGCACCTATAAACGCCGCCGCAACCTAGTGGCCGAAACGCTCGGCACCATCGAAGGCGCGCAACTCCTCCCCATTCACGGCGGCCTTCACGCGGTATTGCTGTGTGCCCCGGCCGTGGTCCCCCGCGCCGCCGCCCGCGGCATCAAGCTCACCCCGCTGCGCGATTATTGGGGCGGCGCCGACGCCGAAGATGGCGTCGTCCTCGGCTTCGGCCACCTTAGCGACACCGAGCTGCGCACGAGCCTCACCGCGGTCGCGGCTGCATTAGGAGAGTGATACCGTAACCCCAAAGACCATAAAAGAAAGGTAATACATGTCTATCGGCATCTGGGAACTCGCACTCATTCTTCTTTTCATCGTCGTGGCCGCCGGGGTCGTTGCGCTCATTACACGAATCTCCCGTGGCAACGACAAGAGCCACCACGCCGCCGATAATCCCCAAAATCACGACCGCCACTCCTAGCCCAACTGACCGCTTGGTCTATTTTTATTCTCGCTCCTGCCAGCGGGTTTCACTAAACCTGTTCGCAAGACATACCGCTTGGTCTAGTCTTGCCAAGCATGACGACGAAATACGATAACTCCAATTCCAACTGGTCCTTCGCTACCCGCTCCGTACACGCGGGCCAAAACCTCGACGGGCACCACAACGCCCGCAACGTGCCGATTTACCAGACCACTTCCTACGTCTTTAACGACGCCGAGCATGCGGCCAACCGCTTCAATCTTTCTGACGCCGGCCCCATCTACACCCGCCTGACCAACCCCACCCAGGACGCGCTGGAAGAACGCCTCGCCTCCCTCGAGGGCGGCGTCGCGGCCGTCGCCTTCGCTTCGGGCCAAGCCGCCGAGACCGCGGCCATTTTGAACCTCGCCTCGGCCGGCGACCACATCGTGACCTCCCCGCGCCTCTACGGCGGCACCTCCACCCTCTTTACCGTCACGCTCAAGCGCCTAGGCATCGACGTCACCCTCGTCGAGGACCCGGACGACCCGCAGTCCTGGCAGGACGCCGTCCAGCCAAATACCAAGGCCTTCTACGGCGAGACCTTTGGCAACCCCGTGGCCGATGTCCTCGATATCCCGGCCATAGCCGAGGTCGCCCACAACAACCAGGTCCCGCTCATCGTGGATAACACCATCGCCACCGCCGCCCTCGCCCGGCCGCTGGACCTCGGCGCGGACATCGTCGTGGTGTCCACCACCAAGTTCTACACCGGAAATGGCTCGGCCATCGGCGGCGCGATTATCGACGGCGGCTCCTTCGACTGGACCGTCACCCGCAACGGCGAGCCCGTATTCCCCTACTTCGTCACCCCGGATGAGGCCTACCACGGCCTGAAGTACGCCGATCTCGGAGCCCCAGCCTTCGCGCTCAAGGCCCGCGCCGGCCTGCTGCGCGATACCGGCGCCGCCATCTCCCCCTTCAACGCCTGGCTGACGCTGAATGGAATCGAGACGGTGGGGCTGCGCGTCGAAAAGCACAATGCCAATGCCCAGGCCGTTGCCGAGTACCTGGAAGGCCACGCCAAGGTCACCAAGGTCAACTACGCCGGCCTGGATTCTTCGCCGTATAAGGCCACCAAGGAAAAGCTCGGCTACGCCTACACCGGCTCCGTGCTCTCCTTCGACATCGACGGCGGCCGCGAGGAAGCCTGGGCGTTTATCGACGCCCTCAAGCTCCACTCCAACCTCGCCAATATCGGCGATACCCGCTCCCTGGCCGTGCACCCGGCAACCACTACGCACTCCCAGTCCGACGAGCCTGCGCTTGCCGCGGCCGGCATCACCCAGTCCACCATCCGTCTGTCCGTTGGCATCGAGCACATCGATGACATCATCGCGGACCTCGAGCTGGGCTTTAGCGCGCTGGCATGAAGCTAGTTAGCATCGGCGACTTCCACACCGAAGCCGGCGCCACGCTTGCCGACGCCCACATTGCCTACCACCGCTTCGGCCACCTCCTCGGCGATCCCCACGGCCGCAATAACGTCATTGTGGTTGAACACGCCTTGACCGGTGATTCGAATGTGGCCGAGTGGTGGGCCGATCTGGTCGGCCCCGGCAAGGCGCTAGATACGACGAAGTGGTGCGTTATCGCCACCAACGCACTGGGCGGCTGCGGCGGCTCCACCGGCCCTGCCTCCCCGCACCCAGACGACGGCCGCGCCTGGGGCTCGCGCTTCCCCGCGCTGTCGGTGCGCGACCTCGTTGCGGCCGAGCGCGCCGCGCTCCGCGAGCTCGGCATCACCCACGTCCACGCCATCATTGGCGGTTCGATGGGCGGCGCGCGCACGCTGGAGTGGACGCTGATGTACCCCGAGGCCGTTGATGCGGCCTGCATCATTGCCGTATCGGCCCGCGCTTCCGCCTGGCAGATTGGCATCCAGTCGGCGCAAATCGCGGCCATCGAGCAGGATTCCTTCTGGCATGGCGGAGACTACTACGCCTCCGCGCAGCGCCCGCGCGAGGGGCTGGCGGCCGCGCGTCGCATTGCACACCTGACGTATCGCGGCGAGCAGGAAATCGACGAGCGCTTCGGCGTCCAGGCCCAGACCGGCGAGAATCCGCTCGGGCCCTACCGGCGCCGCAATGAGCGCTTTGCCGTCAACTCCTACCTCGACTATCAGGGCATCAAGCTGGCCGATCGCTTTGACGCCGGCTCCTACGTCACCCTCACCGAGGCGCTCAACCGCCACGATATCGGCCGCGGCCGCGGCGGCCTCAACCGCGCGCTGGGCTCATCGGAGGTGCCGACCATGGTCGTCGGCGTGGACACGGATATCTTGTACCCGTATCACCAGCAAGAACACATCTCGCGCAACCTCGGCAACCTGCTGGCAATGGCGAAGGTTGTCTCCCCGGTAGGACACGACGCCTTCCTCACCGAGTCACGCCAGATGGATCGCATCCTCCGAAACTTCCTCACGCTTTCCCAACCGGACCCGAGCATCGATTCTGCGACAGGCGATCCCACCGAGTACTCGATTTAAAGGCTAGCTGCATCTGCGATCGCCAAAACCGCGCAGCGCGCACTAGCTATAAGCGGTGCGGCACGCTGCGCTGGTCCTATGGCCAGTCGTGGCGAGCAGAGACGGGACGGGGCTCAGCCGTCTTCGGGCGGTGAGGCCCAGGGCGGGCGCCAGACGATACCTTCGCCGGGGCGGCGCTCAAGCCGGCCGCGGCGCGGCGGCGCATTGGGGTCATCATCATTGACCCCGTTGTGATACTTGCAGGCCATGGTGAGGTTTTCGGGATTTGTGCCCCCACCGAGCAACCACGGGGTGAGGTGGTGGACTTGGCATTCATCCGCTGGCGTATGGCAGTCGGGCCACGGGCACACAGGATTTTCCGCCATCGCCATCTGGCGTTGCTTCCATGTAGCCCGGCGCCGCGATTGATAGAGGTTTACGGGGCCGGTGACGGGGTGGATGAGGGTGATAAGGCCGACGTCGGCAAGCTCGCGACGGGCAAGGTCCGCACCGGAGATTTGCGCGCCATTGGTCAGCTGCAGGGTGACGTCCTCGCCGTGGGTAACTTTGACCATCTCATTGAGGGTGAGGACCACGTTGGTGGTGATTGTGGAGGCGGCGGCACCCTGAGCAAAGACGCGGCGAGCATCGGCGACGGTGGAGACATGGTTATTAATCTCTGCCACCAGTTCGGACTCGGCGGTAATGGTCAGCGTCCACAGGTCGTCGCGGCGGCGGGTCAGGCGCACGCCCTCAGAGCGCTTAGTAGTACGCTCCTCGCGCACTAGGCGGCGGGCGCGCTTTTCAATCTCGCTGCTAGCAACGCGCAGGGCGCAGAGTTCCTCGCGCAGTGCCCAGGCCCCACGCTGGGTTTTCATCTTCTGGGCGTAGTGCTCGATGATTTTTAGCGCGTCGAGCGGCAGCGTGGTGCGGCGGGCGGTGCGCTGCTTGGCGCGAAAGGAGGTGCGGCCGAAGTAGGTATCGGCAAGGCGGGCGAACTCGGCGGCTTCGCGGTCGCTAAAGCCCTTATCGACGAGCTCTTCTACCGACAGCCCAGCACACTCCTCGATGAGCACCATCGGGGAGTTCACGGCTGTCAGGTAGGTCGAAATCATGGCCCCGAGCCTAAGTGGGCCGCGCAACCCGGCGCGCGGTGGCGGGCGCTGGCCTGTGGATAACCGCCGGAACTACACCTTGTGGGGCCCAGATGGGTGATGGTTCTACAAAAAGCCTGTGGATAACTAGCTGCCGAGCGAGTCCACGGAGAAGGCCAGAAAAGCCATCACGGCGCCGAGCAGGCCGGTAAAGCAGGCGTCGAAGCGGCGCGAGCGCACCGCCAGCACGCCGACGCGGCTGGAATCGCAGGTAAGCCGGACCACGGTGAGCCACAGCAGGGAGAGGCCGAGGAGGAACGTGGCCCGGCGCCAGTACTCGAAAACTGCGTAACCGCCGGAGACGACCACGCCGGCCACGAAGATGCCGATAGCCGCCCACTGCGCGGCGGGCGGCAGCGGGGAGGGCGCGAGGCCGGCGTCGTGCGGGTTGTCTAGATTCACGCCAACTTTTCCGCGCGCTCGACGATATTGCGCACCAAGAAGGCACGGGTCAGCGGGCCGACGCCGCCCGGGTTCGGCGAGACGAATCCGGCCTTGTCCCAGCAGTCTGGGTGGATGTCGCCGGTGAGCTTGCCGTCGACGCGGGAGACTCCGACGTCGAGAAGCGCGGCGCCTTCCTTAATCATGTCCGCAGTGAGCATGTGGGGCTGGCCGGCGGCGGCGATGACGATATCGGCCTCGCGGGTCTCGGCGGCCAGGTCCTTGGTACCGGTGTGGCAGAGGGTGACGGTGGAGTTCTCGCTGCGGCGGGTAAGCATCAGGCCAATGGGGCGACCCACGGTCACGCCGCGGCCGATGACCACGGTCTTGGCGCCGTCAAGCTCAACACCGAAACGGCGCAGCAGGTGCAGGCAGCCGTTCGGGGTGCAGGGCAGCGGCGCGTCCTCGTTGAGCACGAGCTTGCCCAGGTTGACCGGGTGCAGGCCATCGGCGTCCTTTTCGGGGTCGATGCGCTCGAGGATGGCGTTTTCATCCAGGTGCTTGGGCAACGGGAGCTGGACGATGTAGCCGGTGCAGGCGTCATCGGCGTTGAGCTCATCGATAACAGCCTCGAGTTCTTCCTGCGTGATATCGGCAGGCAAGTCCTTGCGGATGGAGTTGATGCCGAGCTTTTCGCAGTCGCGGTGCTTCATCTTCACGTAGGACTGGGAGCCGGGGTCCTCGCCGACCAGGACGGTGGCGAGGCCGGGCGTAATCCCCTTGTCCTTCAGCGCGGCCACGCGCTGGGCGAGGTCGGCGAAAATCTCGTCGCGGTACAGTGTGCCATCTAGTTTGGTAGCGCTCATAGCCACCATCCTAGACTGAAGGCATGAGCCAGCTGCACATTGTCTTTGATAACCCGGTCATTCCTACTAATACGGGCAACGCCATCCGCACGGCCGCGGTGACGGGCGCGAGCCTGCACCTGATTGAGCCGCTGGGCTTTAATTTCGACGATAAGCACTTAAAGCGCGCTGGACTGGATTATCACGATCTGGCCGATGTGCAGATTCACAAGGATTTTCAGGCCTGCATGGATGCGCTGCCGGGCGCGCGCGTCTTCGCGTTTACCACGCATACGGATAAGTGGTTTACGGATATCGAATACCAGGAGGGCGATGTCTTGCTTTTCGGCACGGAGCCGACCGGCCTGCCGGAGGAGCATATTAACCATCCGCGCGTGACGGACCGCGTGCGCATTCCGATGGTGCCGGCTAGGCGCTCGATGAACCTGTCGAATTCGGCGTCGACGGCCGTATTCGAAGCGTGGCGCCAGCTGGGATTTAACGGGGCGGTTTAAGCCCTGGCAGCTGGCGGGAGCGCAGGCGCGCAAGGAGTGCGGTGGCGTCGGCAAGCGTGAGGTTGCGCGCGGCCATGCGCACGGGCCCCTGGACTAGGTCGAGATCGACGGTGGCTAGGCCGAGCGCCTGGGAAATCGGCCCGCGGCGGTAGGTTAGCTCCTGGATATGGGAGGTATGGATGGCCTTGACGCGGCGGTTGAGCCGGCCGTTGCGCACGATGACGTAGTCGCCGGTGAGCGCGACGGTTTGCTGGCGGTAGTCCAGCGGGGAGACCCACTTGGCGCGGGCCGGCGAGGCGTAGGTGGGGGCGGCGTCGGCCGGGAGGAATTGCCGAGCTTGGGCGAGGGTGCCCACCGGCAGGATGCGGGTGGAGCCAGAAGCCTTGCCGCTTGCCGACGCCCCATATCCCGCCACCGACACCCTCACCTCGTACCAGCCCAACGGCCGCCAGAGGAACGGCTGGGTAATTTGCACGGCGTGGATGCGGTCAAGGCGGATGCTTTGGCGGCGGCGATCGGCCAGGCCGTAGGTGATGTTGAGGACCTCGCCGTCGGTGCGGGCGGTGTAGCGCCAGGAAGAATCGAGCACGTTCCAGACGTTGGGTATCGCGCCGACGAGGATGGGCAGCGCGGTCGACAGCGGTAGCCGGGTGACCACGACGACGATGAGGAAACCGACGAGGAAAAGCGTGGAGGCGCGCAGCGCGGCCGCCATAAGGGAGCGCGCGATGGGGATTTCGGGCACGAGGGCTGGTTCTTCGGCCGGTTCGGCGGGTGTGTGGGCGCCGGTCGCGTCGACGGCGGTTGCGTCGATGTCAGTGTCCGCGGCCGGTGCGGGAGCGCCGTGAACGCGGGCGAGGATGTCCCCTCGCAGGGCTTCGGCGTCGGCCTTTTTGAGGTAGGCGATTTCGATGACGGATGATTGGCCGCCGGCGGTTTCTACGCGCACGGCCGCTAGCCGGAAAAGGCGTGCGATGACGGGTTCGACGACGTCGACGGCCTGGGTGCGGTCATAGCGCGCGGTGCGTAATTGGGTGGAAAAGAGTCCACGGCGCAGGGAGAGCTCGTCCCCGCCGAGCTGATAGCCCATGCGGCGCCACCATAGGCCGGAGGCGAGCCACACGACCGCGCAGACCGCAACGAACCCGGCGAGCGCAAGGGCGGTATCGCGCAGGGCCTCGCCGCGGTGCTCGCCAGTGATGAAGGCGAAGATATCGCGCAAGGCCTCCAGGTTGACGTTGAGGGCGAAGGCCGCGATGAGAGCCAGGATCACTGACCACAGGCGCAGCAGCGGGGTGAGGCGGTGGACGCGTTGATACTGCGGTTGGGTGTTGGACTGGGCGCTCATAGGCCGCTCATCCGTTCGCGGGCTTGGTGGGCAAGGCGGGTGCGGAGGGCGTCGGCAAGCGGGGCTTCCAGGCCCTTGATGGTGGCGTCCGTGCTGGCTGAGGCCGTGTGGAGCTGCAGCTTTTTCAGCCCGAGGGCGCGGTCGATGGGCCCGGAGGTCACGTCGACGAATTGGATGCGGCCGTAGGGCACCACGGTGAAGGAATGCCAAAGCTTGCCGCGAGTGATAAGCAGCTCATCGTCGGTCTCGAGCCAGCCCATGTTGCGCACCTGGGCGGGGATGAGCCAGAGCAGCCAGAAGAATAGGGCGACGAAAAGCCCGGCCGCCCAGTAGAACCACGGGGTCCACCAAAAGCCCGCCGCAGCGGCAGCCGCCGCGAGCAGAAACATCCAGCTCAGGTGGTGGATATAGCGCGAGGTCACAAGGCGCGGCGAGACGGGATTCATTTCTTCGCTCATAGCTATTGACAGTATCAATCGAGCCCACCCCTTGCGCTACTTATCGTTACTCGATATTATCGAATTACGACAACATCGAAAGTCGATAAGGAATCGACGGAAAGGATTGTCATGACCGCCCCACAACCCACCCCCAAAGCCGAGCGTCGTGAAATTAACGCGGCGGCCAGCATCACCCTCGTTGCCATCATCATCCTCGGACCCACCTACCTGCGCGACCTTGCCACCGGACATTTTTCCACCGCACTGAGCGCGGCCGTTCCGGAAGGCTTGAGCAAGCATAACCTCGACGGCGGACCGTTCTGGCTACTTAGCGCGGCGCTCGCCGTCAAGATTGCGGCCATTTTAATTATTGCGTTCTGTGCCTATCGCTTAGTCAAGCCGATGCTTCGCGGGCAGGTGTTTAATACGAAAAATATCCGCCCCCTGAACGGAATGACCATTGGCATCTTCGTGTGGTTCATCGGGCGCTTCGTACTCGAAGGCCTGGGCAATAACTGGGCTTCCTCGCAACTCGGCATCGACTGGTGGGCCAGCCAGGACGGAACGACATTCGGCGACCTTGCCCTCCCCTACCTTTTCGTCTGCACCTTGCAGCTCTTCTCAGTCGCCATCCAGCGCGGCTGCAAGCTGGAAGAAGAGGTGGACGGCCTTGTCTGAGACACCAGAACCCCAAGTGATCTGCCATCTCGACCAAATCATGAAAGAGCGCGGCATCACCGGTGCAGCCCTCGCCAAAGAAGTAGGCATCACGCCAGTTAACCTCTCCGTATTGAAGAACAATCGTGCCAAAGCCGTACGCTTTAGCACCCTCGCAGCACTGTGTGCGGCACTGGACTGCCAGCCGGGCGACATTTTCGGCGTCGAATAACAACCCTTGCCAGGGTGTTGGGTTTATGCAATACTTTGACTCATGTCCCCAAAGAAGAAGCCCTCCGCACCCATTTATAACCGGGTACGCGTGCTGCGCGCCGAGCGGGACATGTCGCGCGCGCAGCTGGCTGAGGCCATCGACGTCAACCCTCAGACCGTCGGCGCGCTTGAGCGCGGCGACCACTCGCCCAGCCTGGACTTAGCCTTCCGCGTCTGTGAGGTCTTTGACCTCCCCGTGGAGGCTATTTTTTCCCGCCAGGAATTTGCCCCTATGTCCACTGAAATCTATAGGAAGAATTCCTAATGGCTACCACAATTCCCGCCTCTGTTTCCCGCCGCAAGCACTTGATCCTAGCCGGCGATATTTTCCTCGGCCTGGCCATCGTGGCGGCGGCCCTGCACTTCTTCGCGCTTGGCTTGTCTAATCTGCTGTGGCCGATAGCCGGCATTGCGGCGACCACGTGCACCACGTGGCTGCGCCAGTCCATTCGGCACCTCGACGTTCCCACTACGGAAATGGATGAGTACGAGCTGCGCCTGCATACCGACGCCCGCGACAAAGGCCTGAAAACCGCATTGGCCACGGCCATAGTGCTCTTCCTCGTCGCCGGCGCCACGGCATTTGGGCTGCGCTTCTCCGGCGCGGAGCAGGTTGCGGTGGAGGAAGCGACCTCGGGGGCTAATATCGCCATCTTCTTTGCCAAGCTCATCTATATCCAGCTGCTGTGGATTCCGTTTGCGGTAGCCAAGGAATTGGCCAATAAGCTCAACGCGGACGAGCTGCGCAGCGGCGGCAACTAGCGGAAGTCGCGGGAGCCGCGGGAGAGGAATTCCCCAAAGTCCAGCGGCTCGAGCTTATCTGCGACCACGCTGACCGCGCCGGTGGCATTTTGTACGATGCCGCGGATGATCATTGCCCGGGCGGTGCGGGCCAGAACTTTGTGCCGCGACCACAATCCGGGTGAGACCATCACGTTCATCAGGCCGGTTTCATCCTCGACGCCCAAAAAGGTCAGGCCAGAAGCAGTACGTGGGCGCTGGCGGTGAGTAATAATGCCGGCGATGCGCACGCGGGTGCCATCGGGGACATGAGGGAGCTGGGAGGCGGGGAGGACGTCGGCAAGCGAAGCACGCACCAGCTCCATCGGCTGCTGGTTATGGGTCACGCCGGTGGCGGCGACGTCGGTAGCCATGAGCTCAAACGCGGACATACCGGGCAGGTGCGGCGAGGCCAGGGCGGACGTACCGGGCAGCATGCCCTCACGCTCGGTGGCGGCGACGCCAGCCTGCCACAGCGCTTGGCGACGATCCAGCCCCAGGCACTCCAATGCCCCGGCCGTAGCCAGCGCCTCCACCTGCTCCACGCTGAGATCCGCCCGGCGCGAAAGATCAGACACGCTAGTAAAAGGCGCGGCCGCCTCCACGCGCTCGGCAGCGGACTCCCCTAGACCCTTGATGAGGTTAAGGCCCAAGCGAATCTCGGCCGAGCCCGTCGCGCGGGCCTGGGCGCCGGAGTCATTAATGCTTACCGGCAGCACCCGCACGCCGTGGCGCCGAGCATCCTGGATGAGCGACTGCGGGGAATAGAACCCCATCGGCTGCGCGCGCAGCAACCCCACGCAGAATTCCGCCGGGTAGTGGTACTTAAACCACGCGGAAAAATACACCAGCGAGGCAAAGGACTGCGAGTGCGATTCCGGAAAACCATAGGCGGCGAAGGCCACGATTTTTGCCCAAAGCTTATCCGCTACCTCACCCTCAATACCGTTGGTCTCGCGCAGGCCGGCAAAGAAGCGGCTGCGCAGCGCGGCCATCTTTTCCGGGGAGCGCTTCGAGCCCATGGCGCGGCGCAGGTCATCGGCCTCGGCACCGGAGAAGCCGGCGGCGTCGACAGCGATCTGCATCAGCTGTTCTTGGAAGAGCGGGATGCCCAGGGTTTTGCCCAGGGATTTCTCCAACACGGGATGGTCATAGGTGACCTCCTCCAAGCCATCGCGGCGGCGCAGGTAGGGATGCACGGACCCGCCTTGGATGGGGCCGGGCCGAATAAGCGCGACCTCGACCACCAAGTCAAAGAAGCGGCGCGGCTTCAGACGCGGCAGCGTGGCTAGCTGCGCACGGGATTCCACCTGGAAGACGCCCACCGCATCGGCGCGGCAGAGCATGTCATAGACCTCCGGCTCGGCAAGGTCGAGCTCCCACAGGTGCACCTCGCGGCCGGTGGTGGCGCGCACGGCATCGATCATGTGGTGCAGCGCCTCCAACATGCCCAGGCCCAAGAGATCGAATTTCACCAGGCCGGCGGCCGCGCAATCGTCCTTATCCCACTGCAATACGGAACGATTTTCCATGCGCGCCCATTCCATGGGCACGACGTCCGCAATGGGCCGGTCACATAGCACCATGCCGCCGGAGTGGATGCCCAGGTGGCGTGGCTGGCCGAGGAATTGCTCAGCCAAAGAGGAGACGTCGGCAGGCGGCTCAGAGGTACCTTTCGACCACGCATCGGCCGATCCCTGCGGGTAGCCCAACGCGCGGGCGGCATCGCGGGTCGCCCCCTTGCGGCGATAGGTAATGACATTAGCCACTTGCGCCGCGCGTTCCCGGCCGTGGGTGCGATACACGTACTGGATAACCTCTTCGCGGCGGCCGGACTCGATGTCGATATCAATATCGGGAGGGCCATCACGGTCTGGGGAGAGAAAACGCTCGAAAAGCAGCTGCGCGGAGATGGGCTCGGCATTGGTAATGCCCAGCGCGAAGCACACCGCAGAGTTGGCGGCCGAGCCGCGACCTTGGCACAGAATATTCTCGCGGCGGCAAAAATCCACCAGGTCGCACACGATCAGGAAGTAGCCGGGGAAGCCCAGCTGCTTGATGACGCCCAGCTCATGCCGAATCTGTTTCCTTGCCGCCTGCCTAATCTCGGCCGGGCGCGAAACATAGCGGTCCTTGGCGCGGCGCCAGACCTCGTGCTCCAGCCAGCTCATTTCGGTGTACCCCTCCGGCACCGGAAAATGCGGCAGGTTGGGCGCGAGGGCACCCCAGGTAAAGGAGCACTCGCGGGCGAGCGCCACGGTTGCGGCGATGAGCTCCGGCCGATCCGGCAAGAGTTGCGCCATCTGCTCGCCGGATCGCAGCCAGCCTGCACCCATGGGGTGGGCGTGCGGCGCGGCGGCCGCGAGGGATTCGCGCCGGGCCAGGGCACGCTTGGCGGCGGCGAGCCGAGTTTGGCCGCGGGTCGCGGCCGCGGGCCGTGCGGTTGCGATGGCCCGCAGGTTATTGTATTTATCGAGGAAACGATGCTGATCCGCATCCTCGGGGGACATGCTGCACGAATATTCGAGAACTATGCTGTCTATTTTTATTCTTTCGAGCAAGTTATCGATTTCTGCTAGCGCCTCCGGCCCCACCAGAAAGAAGCACTCCCCTTCCAGTTCGCGCGCCACTTCATCCAAGGACGGATAAGCCACGCGATCCTTCTCCCCGGCTTCCATCCGGGCGCGCGCAATGAGGCGCGACAGACGGCGATACCCCTCCGGAGTGCGCGCTAGGACGGTCACCGAACCCTCCGCGAGCGATAGCTCCGCACCATATACAGCCGGAAGGTCCGCTTTAGCTGCGGCTTCAGCAAATTTCATGAGTCCATAAAAACCATCGCGGTCCACGATGGCCAGCCCCTCAAGCCCCAGCTCCACAGCCCGGGCCACCAGTTCCTCCGGCTCGGCGGCGCCATCAAGAAAACTATAGGAACTTACCGCATGCAGCTCCGCAAAGGGCACGGCGGAGTGACCGCGCTGGGCAGGAACCGTTGGTCCGTGAAGGTGATCCACCGGCACGGGCGCAGCAGATTCACGGCCGGAGAGGATGCGCTCCACCCGCGACCACGACAGCGCCTTTCCGCCATTAAATTTCACTCCACACAGCGTAATATCGAATCATTGTTCTAGACAAGCCGGTGGGACGTGATGCTCGCAATAGACAAAGCGGTTCGTTGATTGCTAAGTTGCTAAACAGACAAATTATTTCAACTCCTACAAGAAGGGGATTCCCCATGCAGATCCGTCGCGTAGTGGCTGCTACCGCCGCCGTAACCATCGCTGCCACCAGCCTGGTGGCATGCTCTTCCGACTCCGATGACTCCAAGACCATCAAAGTCGGCACCACCGATGATGCAAAGAAGGCCTGGGTAGCGTTCGAGCAGGAAGCAAAGAACGCAGGCTATGACATCGATATCCAGCCTTTCGCGGATTACAACACCCCGAACCAGGCTCTGGACCAGGGCGAGCTGGATACCAATAACTTCCAGCACCTGAAGTTCTTGGCGGAGTATAACCACGGCAACGGCACCAACCTGGTGCCTATCGTGGCTACCGAGATCGTGCCGCTGGCACTGTTCTGGAAGGACCACGACTCCCTCGACGGCATCGAGGGCGAAAAGGTCGCCATCCCGAATGACTCCACCAACCAGGCTCGCGCCATCAACGTGCTGGTCCAGGCCGGCCTTCTCACCCTGAAGGACAAGGACAATCTGGAGCCCACCCCGCTAGACATTGATGAAGGGAAGTCCAAGGTCAAGGTCACCCCGGTAGATGCGGCACAGACCACGTCCGCACACGGCGAGGGCACCCCGGCGATTATCAATAACTCCTTCCTGGAGCGCGCCGGCATCGACCCAGCCACCGCCATCTTCCAGGACGACCCGAACTCTGAAGAGGCAGAGCCGTACATCAATGTCTTCGCCGTCCGCGAGGAAGACGCCGATAACGAGGACATCAAGAAGCTGGCCGAGCTATGGCACAGCGACGCCGTCCAGGAGGGCGTCGACGAAGACTCCGCCGGTACCTCCGTCGAGGTGGAGCGCAGCCAGGAGGATCTGCAGAAGATCCTAGATAAGCTCGAAGCAGATCTGGACTAATCACCCTTGCTTTTACCCCGCCGGAGCCCCCGGCGGGGTTTGGCACTTTCCTAGCTAAGGACGCAAACACGTGGCAGATTCCACCTACCGCGGCACCCGCATTGAGTTCCGCGAGATCACCAAGATCTTTAAGCAGAAAAAGGCGCGAATTAAGGCGCTCGACCATGTCTCTATGACCATCGAGCCTGGCGAAATCGTCGGCATCATTGGTTATTCCGGCGCCGGCAAGTCCACCCTCGTGCGGATGATCAACGGCCTGGACACCCCGTCCTCCGGCGAGCTGTTGCTCGACGAGACCAATATCGTTGGAATGTCCGAGAGGAAACTGCGCGGCATTCGCCGCAATATTGGCATGATCTTCCAGCAGTTCAACCTAATGAGCTCGCGCACCGCGGCCGGCAATATTGAATACCCGCTGCAGCTGCAGGGCGTCGGCAAGCAGGAGCGCGCCCAGCGCGTGCAAGAGCTGTTAGAGTTCGTCGGCCTGGGAGACAAGGGCAAGAGCTACCCGGAGCAGCTTTCCGGCGGCCAGAAGCAGCGCGTCGGCATTGCCCGTGCGCTGGCCACCAACCCTTCGCTGCTGCTTGCCGACGAAGCCACTTCCGCCCTCGACCCCACCACCACGCAGGAAGTCCTCGACCTACTGCGGCGGGTGAACAAGGAATTTGGCATTACCATCGTGGTCATTACCCACGAGATGGAAGTCGTACGCTCCATCGCCGATAAGGTCGCCGTGATGGAAAACGGCCGCGTAGTGGAACAAGGCAGCGTCTATGAGGTCTTCTCCAACCCGCAGACCTCCGTGGCCGCCAAGTTCGTGGCCACCTCGCTGCGCAACGAACCCGACGTTGTCGAAACCGACGACCTGCTTGCACACGAAGGCCGCCTGTTTACCATCAACCTCACCGAGGAATCTGGCTTCTTCACCGCCGCCGCTCGGCTCAAGGAAGCCGGCGTGTCCATCGCCGTCGTCCACGGCGGTATCACCACGCTGCAGCAGCATTCCTTTGGCAAGCTGACCGTGCGACTCAGCGGCGACAATAACGCCATCGAAGAGTTCTACCGCACGCTTTCTACCACCACCCAGATTGAGGAGATTGCACGATGACCGTCACCAACCTCGCCCAAGCCAACTGGGATCGTCTTGGCCCCTCGCTCGCCGACGCCATCGTCGACACCCTCATCATGGTCTCGACCACCCTCATCGTCTCCGGCATCCTTGGCCTTGGCCTAGGCATGCTGCTCTACACCACCCGCGCGGGCGGCATCCTGCAAAACCGGTTTGTCTACGTCATTGTTAACCTGCTGGTGAACTTCGTCCGCCCCATTCCGTTCATCATCTTGCTGGCCTTTGCCCAGCCGTTGACCGTCGCCGTAATGGGCGGTTCCATCGGCCGCGGACCGGCGACTTTCGTCATGGTCATCGCCGCGACCTTCTCCGTAGCCCGCGTGGTGGAGCAAAACCTCGTGGCCATCGATCCCGGTGTTATCGAGGCCGCCCGCTCCATGGGTGCCTCGCCGTGGAAGATCATTACCTCCGTGATCGTTCCGGAGGCCCTCGGCCCGCTGATTCTGGGCTACACCTTCCTGTTCATCGCCATTGTGGATATGTCCGCCATGGCCGGCTACGTCGGCGGCGGCGGCTTGGGCGACTTTGCCATCGTCTACGGCTACCGCGCCTTCGAGTGGGAAGTCACCGTCGTGGCCACGCTCATCATCATCGTTCTGGTGCAGGCCGCCCAGTTCTTTGGCAACTGGCTCTCCTCCAAGGTCATGCGCCGCTAGCCCCCGCTTGCCGACGCCGCCCCGCCCCGCGCAGCCTACCCCGCGACCGGCTCCACGCCGGTCGCCACGATGGCTTGGCCTTTCTTCGGCGCATCGCCGCACGAGGAGACCACGCCTTCTACCTCGCGCTCCTCGAGCGCCACGCGCCAGCGCCGGCCGTCAGCGTGGCTGACCTCGCCGCCGTCGGTGGCGGTGAGCTGGCCATAGGAGAGGTTCTCGCCGGCGTCGATAAGCGAGCGGGCCACCGCCAACTCCGCCACCTGGCCGCGCGGGCCGAAAATACCGCGCCCGCGATTTACCGGGTAGAAATACTTCCCCTTCGCCGCCGCCGCAATCATCTGCGCGGCGGCTTCTTTATTCATACGGCCAAAGGAATAGCCCCACGGCATGAGCATGACCGACGGCGCGAACCGGTGCCCCTTCGTGTGCGAGGTCTCCCACACCATATCTGGGTAATCCGCCACCAGCTCCGCGGCCAGCGGCCGCCCCTTGACCGCACAGCACGTATCGCGCTTCGCATGCGTGCACACCAGCACCAGCGGCGTATCCAAAGCGCCGCCCCCATTGCGGCCAGGCCCGGTCAGGTCCAGATCGAGGATCTTCTCCGGGCCCGTCAGCAGCACGAGTTCCATCACGCCCTGCTCGGCCCACACCAGGTAGCAGCGGTGCATCTTGCCCACCTGGCGGCCATCGCGGCCCGGCCGGCGAATAAGCTGCAGCCCCGCCATGCCCTTCAGCTTGGTCTTGAGCTGCGCTGTGAGCTCCGGCCCAAAGGTATCGCCGTCGAGCACGTCTCGCGACCATCCGCCCGGCCACTCGAAAAGCACATAGACGGATTCCTTCTTCGCCGTGCCTGGCAGCGGCTCTACCTGGATATCTGAACAGAACTCGGTCATATACCTAAGCCTAACCTTTCTGCTTTTCAGCTCACACCCTTGGCAACAATTCGGCCACGAAGTACCCCCTCAGCTATACAGTTCACGGCCGAAAATATAACCTAGGGGACATGTTGAAAGTCCGTCTCGCCGCAACGCTTCTCGTCGCTGCTTTTCTCAGCGGCTGCGCCGCCCACGAGACGGACCGCACCACCATGGCTGCGTCTGCGGATAACTCCCAGCTCAATCCGCTGGGCCAGGCCAATATGGAGATGAAAACCCTCCGGCCGCAGGCGCCCTCCGAGCTCACGGTGACCGACGTGCGCATCGGCCGGCACGAGGGTTTTGAGCGCGTCGTCTTCGAGCTCGACGGCGGCGGCGCTCCCGGCTGGTTCGTGGATTACGCCGATACACCCACACAGCAGGGTTCCGGCAAGACCATTGACCACTCCGGAGAGACCGCACTCAATGTCAATATCGACGGCGTGGTCTACCCCTTCGAAGCCGGCAAAGATGATCCCCGCATCGGCGTGGTGGATGCCCCTACGGAAGGAATTGTCACCCAAGTGGTCAATGGCGGCACCTACGAGGGCCGCTGCCAATTTGTCATCGGCATGACCTCTCGCAAGCCTTATTCCGTGCAGGTGCTCGATAACCCCACCCGTCTCGTGGTCGATATTCGCGATTAATAGGTCGCCTCAACCCGCCAGCGGCCGCCGGACCATACCAAGAGCCAGGCCCGCTGATGCTCTTCGTGCTCGGCTTGGCCCACCACCTGCAGGCGCGCTACGTGTTGCGGAGCATCGGTCCACCACTGCGTATCCACCGGCCAGGGGCCGGCCCAGCCCAGCACGCGGAAGCGATGCGCGCCCCAGCTCAAGGCCACGGGCACCCCGGACAGGAGGGCTTCGGCGGTAACGAAGACGGGGCGCTCGGCGGCGTCGATAAGCCGAATGCGCGCGGCTGGGTGGTTCGGCCCACCGCCCAGCCGCGCGGGCAGGGGCGCGGGAATGCGGCCGGGCCACTCGCCGTCCGGCGGTGCGTCACGCTGCTCGCCATAGGGCACGTACTCGATGCGCTCGGCCACCCCACGGCCGCCCACCGCCCGCGGCTGCAGCACACGATCCACCCCCAGCTGCGATTGCACACGGGTGATCACGCGTTTGACCTGCTCCTGCGAGCCTTCCCCACCCCAGAGGCCGGTGGCGGACGGGGCGGCAACCTCCACCGGCTCCAGCGCTAGGCGGTGAATGGCCGCGCCCTCACCAGTAGCGCGCGTGAGCCAGCCATCGAGCTGCCAGCGCACCCGGTCCGCGGTGGCCTGCTCCGTCAGCGCCTCCTGCGTGCGCCATACCCGCGCCAGCTCCTCACCGGTGCCAAACTCCGCCACCACGCGCAGCCGCAGGCATACCTTGCCGGCCTCCTCCAAGCGGGCATGCAGCCGGGCCGCGAGTTGGCGGGCTGCGAAGGCCGCCGCGTCCACGCGCTCGATGCGCTCTTCCATCTCCACCGCCAGATCCGGGCGCGCCAGCTCTGGGGCCACGCGCCTATCCGCACGGGCTTGGGCCAGTTCGTGCGCACGCCGGCCAGGCTCACCAAACCGGGTGGCTACCTGCTTAAACGGCAGCGCAGCCAAGTCACCCAGCCGCCGCACACCCAGCTTATCCAGCTGCGCGATAAACCCAGCCTCAAAGCCCAAGGCCTCATCGGCCGCCAGTACACCTATAGGCTGGGCGGCCAAAAACTCCCGCGAGCCGCCCTCCGGCACCACTGCGCCCACGCCACGGTGCCGGGCCGCGATGACGGCCGTGGCAATCTCATCGGCGACGCCGAGGGTGGAGTCGAAGCCGGCGTACGAAGAGGCGTCGACAAGCATCTCTAGTGCCTTCTCTCCGTGGTAGCGCAGCGCCGCGCCCGCATCCACAATCGCCAGGCCCGGGCGCAGCACCTCCACCGAGGTCGCCACCGCATCTAAGCCGGCCGCGACCTCCGCAAACGCCGCGCCATCCCGGTCCGGATTGGCCTCCACCACTGCCGCCTCGGGGCACAGCGCTTGGGCCTGGCGCAGGCGCATCCCCCGCCGCACGCCCGCCCGGCGCGCCTCCCTATCGCACACCGCCACCGCGTGGTTGCGCGCAATAACCATCGGCCCCTGCCCGCCGGCGGCCTGGATGGGCCAATCCGGAAACCAGACGGCCGCTACCCTCATACGGCCTCCAACCGGCGGCGCTGCCCCACCGTGAGCACCCCGCGCGAGGCACCCAGCTTCGAGGTCACCTCCACGTCCATGTCCACGCCGCGAATGCGCCCGCTGCCCTTGCCGACGCCCCGATAGGCACTCACCCGCGCCCCTATCCCCACCGCCGTGCCCGGCAGCCGGGTGCCGACCGTAAGCACCGCCGCGCGCCCGCTGCGCACCTTCGCCAGCACCGGCCGGGCCTTGGTGGGGCTCACCTCGCCGGGCGGCCCATGGTGGATGACAAGGTCCAATCCTTCCGCCAATACTCCCGTTACCATCCAGGATTCCAGGCCCGGATCCGGCACGGTTACCACGCGTTCGATAGCCCCCTCCTCGGCCACTTGTGCGAGTAGTAAATCCGGCCACCCCACCACTCCCACATGCCCACCACGGGCAGTGAGGTGACAGATAAGCTCCACAATAAGCGCTGGACAATTTGCACAGTGCACCACCCGCCGGCGCGCCAACCCACCTGCAGGAAGCAAGCGCGCCAGCCCGGGGAGCGTATCTACCAGCTCTTCTTCCGGACCACGCTCCATAGTGCGCATGCGAGTACGCAGCATCGCCACACGGTCCAACCTGCCCAGGCCGGCCACTGCTTTTTCTAGGCGAACGCTCGTTTGACTCACCCGAATAGTATGAACCCCCACCCGGACACATGCAAGTGTATGTTCGAATGGTAGCCTTAGCGGCATGAACTTCAACGCTGCCTACAGCGCGATGCGCGAGCACACCACCCCCATCCCTACTCCGCCATGGGTGCGCTTGGGCTCGTCCATCCTCATCGGTGCGGCCGTGGCACTCTTGGCTAGCCGCGCGCATATCTTTGCCGCACTGGTCGGGGCACTCGTATGCCTCGTGGCGGCCTTCGTTCTCGTCTTTGCCCACCCCTACCGCCGCGCGATGCGCGCTTATGCCGACAAGCGCAACGTCACTCTGGTTCCCACCATCGCACAGCTCGTGCCACTGATGATTCTGTGGCTTATGGTGATGCTCGCGCCCATCGTGGCCCTGCCCGCATGGGGCGCCGGGCTGGTGTGGCTAGTGGTCTTTGGGCTGAGCTTTTTCGTCTTCCCCCACGTGGATGGCACGCGCCGGCTCGCGTTTGCCTAATCTATACGACACTTTTCGGGGTTATCCACAGCTTTTCCGGCCCACGGCGAGTATGCGGGCCGGGTTATCCACAGAATCGGCCGTAGCGGTTGCGCCGGCCCTGCGCCGGTGTAGGTGCGCGCCGTAGCGTTGCAGGCATGAACGCACTCGAGACCTACCTCACCGCCTTGGGCCCTGGCATGGACATCATCGCCGGATGCCAAGGCATGTCCGGGTCCGAGCTCATGGACCGCGGCGCACCCGATGCCATCGCCGCCGATCTGCTTCTTTTGTGCGAAAGCTACTTCGGCCGCACCAAATTTACGCGCCTGCAGCACCGCGCTATTGCCGACGCCCGCCGCAACACCCACTCCATCGCCACCCTTGCCGCCCTAGAACGCATTGTTAACCGCGCGCCAAGCAAGAAGCAGGCCTGGCAGCTGCGCGCGGAATGCTGCGCGATGACCGGCTCGATGAGCCACATCCTTAAACACGCCCGACGGCGCCTGCGCGAGATGAAAGACGACACCGTAAGCCCAGGCGTGCGCACTTACCGACGCCCCAATGATTACTGGACGCTTGCCATCACCGGAACCTCTAGTTTCATCGCGGATCTCAACGCAGCGCTGGCCGCGACCGGAAAGCAATCGCTCGAGGCGGTAGAAAAGATCTTCTTTGACCAAGCTGCGGCCGCGCGGGCAGAAGTGGTGACCAATGCCATCGTGCCGTTAGACAAATTCATCCGCATCCGCGACGGCCGCGGCGATGATATCGAGCTCGATCTGACCAATGGCGCCACCATCACCGGCACCGAATATCTACGCCGCGTGCTCAACGACGTCGGCTTTGCTGGCGACAAAGAAACCGGCTACGTCACGCTCGTGCACCCCGAAGAAGGTCCAGTCAATCTCTACCGCACGGCGCGCGTGGCCAATGACAAGCAGCGCATTATGGCCGCTGCAGAAAATCCACGCTGCGCCTGGCCGGGCTGCAACCAGCCGGCCGACCTCTCCCAAGTCCACCACCTCAAGGCGTGGAGCAATGGCGGGGAAACGAATATGAAAAACCTGGTCATGTGCTGCGCTTATCATAATGGCGTCAACGACGATGACCCCAACGCCCCACCTCGGCGCGGCCGCCTCGAGCGGGTGGGCGGGCGCATTGTGTGGCGGCCACCGTTTACCCCGCGTGAGTAAACGCCGGCGCCAAAACGAGCGAAAGGCGCTCAGCACTAGACTGAGCGCCTTCTACGCATGCCGTTTTACTCCCACTCGATGGTTCCCGGTGGCTTGGAGGTGCAGTCCAAGACCACGCGGTTGACGTCCTTCACCTCGTTGGTGATGCGGGTAGAAATCTTCTCCAGCACCTCGTACGGCAAGCGAGTCCAGTCCGCGGTCATGGCGTCCTCCGAGGACACTGGGCGCAGCACGATCGGGTGGCCGTAAGTGCGGCCGTCGCCCTGCACGCCAACGGAGCGGACATCGGCCAGCAGTACTACCGGGCACTGCCAAATCTGGTCATCCAGGCCGGCATTGGTCAGCTCGGTGCGGGCAATGAGGTCTGCCTCGCGCAGGGTTTCCAAGCGCTCCTCGGTTACCTCACCGATGATGCGGATACCCAATCCCGGGCCTGGGAATGGCTGGCGGCTAACGATCTCTTCTGGCAAGCCTAGCTCGCGGCCGACGGCACGTACCTCGTCCTTAAACAGCAGGCGCAGCGGCTCAACCAGTTCGAACTCCACGTCATCTGGCAAACCGCCGACATTGTGGTGAGACTTAATATTCGCCGTGCCATCGCCGCCGCCAGACTCGACAACGTCCGGGTACAGGGTGCCCTGAACGAGGTAGTCGATGGTGGAGCCTGCGGGGGCGTCGTCAAGCACGCCTGCAACCGCGCGCTCAAAGGAACGGATAAACTCCGCACCGATGGCCTTACGCTTGGCTTCTGGGTCGCTAACGCCTGCCAGCTTTTCCAGGAAGGCAGCGCGCTCATCCGCAGTCACCAGCTTCGCGCCAGTGGAGGCGACAAAGTCCTTCTCCACCTGCTCGCGCTCGCCGGCACGCAGCAAGCCGTGGTCAACGAAGACACAGGTGAGGCGATCTCCAATGGCGCGCTGCACCAGTGCGGCCGCCACAGCGGAGTCCACACCGCCGGACAGGCCACAAATAGCGCGGCCTTCCTCGCCCACCTGTGCGCGGACATCCGCGATGAGCTGCTCGGCGATATTATCGGCCGTCCAATTCTGCTCTAGGCCAGCGATCTCGGTAAGGAAACGGGTAAGCACCTCTTGGCCGTGCGGCGAGTGGAGCACCTCAGGGTGGTACTGCACGCCGGCCATCTGCTTGGCTGGGCACTCCATAGCGGCAACGGGAGCACCGGCCGAAGTAGCAGTAACCTCAAAGCCTTCGGGAGCGGCAGATACGGCATCGCCGTGGGACATCCACACTTTGTGGGTAGCCTCCAGGCCTTCGTGAAGTACACCGCCCTTAACATTCATATCGGTACGGCCGTACTCACGCTCGCCGGTGGAAGAGACAGTGCCACCAAGCGCATGGTTCATGGCCTGGAAGCCGTAGCAAATGCCGAAAACCGGAATGCCGAGCTCAAGTAGCTCCGGCTTGAGGGCCGGGGCGCCATCGGCATATACGGAAGAAGGTCCACCCGACAAAATGAGAGCGGCTGGATCCTTTGCTTTAATTTCCTCTACAGAAGCGGAGTTGGGGACAACCTCGGAGTAAATCTTGGCCTCGCGCACGCGACGGGCAATAAGCTGCGCGTACTGAGCGCCAAAGTCCACAACGAGGACGGGGCGCGGGGTAGTATTTGGCTTAGTCACGCCCCATAGTCTAACCCACTAAACTGATAGCTTATGAAGCGCTTGACTATTGTGCTCGCCGCGGGGCTGTTGTTGTGCGGTTGTGACGCCACCCCAACTACGGCCGAGGTGGCGTCTGCGCTGGATGAACAAGGCCCGCAACAGGTGACGCTTCCGGCCGCGGAAGTCTTTGGAAGCGAGTGGGATGAGTGGGTTCCATTGTGCGGCACGCAGCAGGCAGAGCGCGTGGGGCATCCAGAAGTAGCGCAAAATTCGGTGGTTCTACGCGCGAGCGGCGAAGAAAAGGTTGTAGAGCTCAATCCCTCGGGAGTACGCGTGTGCCCAGTCCACAACTCAGGGCAATGGCGGCCAATGACGGGCAAGACTACGTGGAAGCGCGAAGGCGGCTGGCAATTGGTTTCCTAACCACTCTCCTACCTCGCCACCTAGCATCTGTTCAGCGGCGAAGGAAGCAATAGGGCAAAAGAAACGCGGCTGCGCCAAGAAGGCACAGCCGCGTCGGGGACTCTCGCGCGGATTAGTAGCGAACGGCGAGTTCGACCTTCTGGAAGGACTTCAGGTCGGTATAGCCGCACTTGGCCATGGAGCGGCGCAGCGCGCCGACGATATTGGTGCGGCCGAAAGGCTCACTGGAGGGGCCATGCAGCACGGTTTCCAGCGACGGGGCGGCAGACTCTTCTGCAGCCTCGGCCGGGGTACCGGTGGTGAGGAAATCGACGTCCAAGTCGGTATCGGCCCCGGAGAACTGGACGAAACCGCGTGGGAAACGCGGGTGGCCGGCCGTGGCGGGCCAGTACCAGCCCTTGCCGCCGGCCTCGCGGGCCTGGGCAAGCAGTGGGCCGAGAGCAACGCCGTCAGCGCCGCAGGCGAAAGCCTTGGCAATATTGCCGGAGTTTTCAAACTCGGTATCGGCGATGATGTGCACGTAGCGGCCGCCGGTCTCGTCGAGGTAGTCGCGGCGGGCTGCGGCGGCGTCGGCAATCGCGGTGCCCATGGCCGAGTCAATGCCGACGGTCTCGGCGTTGGTGGTCACGCCCGCGCCTACAATGACGCCGGCCGCGCCGGTGCGCATCAGGTGTAGCGCGGTGGTGTAGTCGGTGACTCCGCCGGCAATGACGGGAACGTCAAGGGAGCCAATGAACTCCTTGAGGTTCAGCGGCTCACCACCGGTAGCCACGTGCTCGGCCGAGACCAGGGTGCCCTGGATAAACAGCAACTCGGCACCGGCCGCGATGACCTTCGGGGCCATCTCGCGAGCATTTTGCGGAGAAACGCGCACAGCAACGGTAACTCCGGAGTCGCGGACTTGGGAGATGCGCTCGGTAAGGAGGGCGTCGTCAAGCGGGGCGGCGTGCAGCTCCTGGATGATGGAGTTATCGCCCGGCTGCGAGTAAATGCGGGCCAGGGCGCCCTCGAGGTCCTTGTGGCGACCCCACAGGCCCTCGGCATTGATGACGCCCAGGCCGCCTTGCTTGCCCATCTCGATGATGAACTCGGGGGTGGCGAGCGCATCGGTGGGGTGGGACACGAAGGGGATGTCGAAGGTATAGGCGTCGATGTGCCAGGTGGTGTCCACGTCCTTGGAGGAACGGGTGCGGCGCTGCGGCACGATGGATAGTTGCTCTAGATCGAAGGTGCGGCGGGCCTCGCGGCCGATGCCGATTTCGGCGTATTCACGCATGATATTCCTAGCGGTAGTTTGGTGCTTCTGCGATTTGCTGCAGGTGGTGCGGGTGGGATTCCTTTAGGCCCGCGGCGGTGATTTGGACGAAGCGCTTGGTCTTCAGCTCGGCCAGGGTGGCGGAGCCGGTATAGCCCATGGAAGCGCGCAGGCCGCCGATAATCTGGTGCACGATGGCATCGATATCGCCGCGGAAGGGCACGCGGCCCTCGACGCCTTCCGGAACCAGCTTGTCCTCGCTGCGCACATCGGCCTGGAAGTAGCGGTCCTTGGAGTAGGAGCGCTTCTCGCCGGAGAGTCCGCGGCCCTGCATGGCGCCCATGGAGCCCATGCCACGGTAGCGCTTGTACTGCTTGCCCTGGTAGACCACGATGTCGCCGGGGGCTTCGGTGGTACCGGCAAACATGGAGCCCAGCATGACGGTATCGGCGCCGGCCGCCAGGGCCTTGGCGACGTCGCCGGAGTACTGCATGCCACCATCGCCGATAACCGGCACACCGGCCGGTCCAGCTACTGCGGCGGCCTCCATCAGAGCCGTAATCTGCGGCGCGCCCACGCCGGCGACGACGCGGGTGGTGCAAATGGAGCCCGGGCCGATGCCGACCTTGATGGCGTCGGCACCGGCATCGATCATTGCCTGTGCGGCCTCGCGGGTGGCGAGGTTACCGCCGATGACATCGACCTTGGAACCGAAATCCTTTTGCACGCGGGAGACCATTTCCAGCACGCGGTTGTTGTGGGCGTGGGCGGAGTCGACGACGAGGGCGTCCACGCCGGCGTCGACAAGCGCGGCGGCGCGCTGGTAGGACTCTTCCCCGGTACCGATGCCGGCCGCAACCAACAGGCGGCCGGCCGAGTCCTTGGACGCGTTGGGGTACTGCTCGGTCTTGACAAAGTCCTTGACGGTAATCAGGCCGGTGAGCTTATTATCCGCATCGACGATGGGCAGCTTTTCCACCTTATTGGCCGAAAGCAGTTCGAGGGCTTCCTTCTTAGATACACCCTCGCGCGCAACGACGAGCGGCATGGCCGTCATGACCTCGCTGACCTTGCGGTCAAAGTCAGGCTCGAAGCGCATATCGCGATTGGTGCAAATGCCCAACAGGATGCCGTCCTCGTCTACCACCGGCAGGCCGGAGATACGGAAGCGGGCGCACAGCGCGTCTACTTCCCCGATGGTCATATCCGGGCGCGCAGTGATGGGGTCGGTGACCATGCCGGACTCAGAGCGCTTCACAATCTCTACCTGCTCGGCCTGGTCCTCGGTAGAAAGGTTGCGGTGCAGCACGCCGATGCCACCCTGGCGGGCCATGGCAATGGCCATGCGGGCCTCGGTCACGGTATCCATGGCGGCCGAGGCAAGCGGAACGCCGAGGCGGATATTGCGGGTAAATTGCGCGCCGGTATCGACCTCGGAGGGCACGATATTGGATTCGGCGGGCAAAAGGAGCACATCATCAAAGGTCAGGCCGCGCAGGGCTACCTTGTTCGGGTCATCTCCACCAGTATGAATACGGTTCTCGCTCATCGAGGTCTCTCCTTAACAGGTTTAGCGGCTAACCTAACTGTAGTGCGTTGCCGGCCGACGACACCATTTGGGCAGGGGGTAAATTGCCTCGGGAGGGTAAGTTCAATAGGCTCGCAGGCGTGAACTTCTTCGCCAATATGCCCCGCGATCCTTTCGCCGATGATCCGAATGACCCCGCCTCCTTCCTGGAGGAGGACGAGCAGGTCATGCCGCTTACCGACGACGACCGGATCGCCATCATCCACGACCTCGCGCTGGTGCAGAAATTCGCGTCCATCCTCGGCCCGCGTGGCATCGATGGCATCTTCTTCTTGTGCGAGGATTGCCAGGAGAACCACTTCTATGAGTGGGATATTATGGCCGCTAATATGCGCGCCACCCTCGAAGGCGAGCTAGCGCCGGTGCATGAGCCCGGCGCCGAGCCCGATCCCTCCCGCTACGTGCCTTGGGACTACGCCTTGGGTTATTTGGATGGCCTAGAGGGCCGCTAGCTTCTACTGCTGCTGGCCCAACTCGATGGTGGTCGTCGGCTCATCCTCAACGTTGGGATTGGGCTGCGGGTTTGGCTGCCCCTGTTCCGTGACCACCACGGTTTCGGTGGCGTACTGAGTTTCGGTCACGGTGGCCTGCTCCGGCTGCTGTTCCGGTTGCGAAGCTTCTTCCGCCACGGTTTCGGTGGCAGTCTCCGTCACGGTGTGCGGGGTGGGCTTCGGGTGCGCAGAGCGCTTTCGATCCGCCTCGCGGTTGGCGGCGATGGCCTTTTCTTCTTTGCCTTCGGCCTCATCCAGCTTGGCGCGGGCGTCCTTCATCAATTCGCGAGCGCCTTCAATATCGCCTTCGGCCGCGCGAGATTCCATCTCTTCCAGCGTGCCGGCCAGCTCTACATTGCGGGTCTTATCGCCCTTATCAAAGGTTCCGGCGTGCAGCATGGCTCCACCGGCGCCAGCGATGACTAGAGTTGCGGCCGCCGCACCGATAAGCCCATGTACGAACGGGCCGCCACGGCGGCGCTTGCGGGCCTGGCCTAGGTCGATGACCTCAGGCTCAGCATCGGCGCCTTCTACCAGCGGGGCTGGAGGCATCTGCTTGTCGACGTCCCCCTTTAACTCCAGCAGCAGCTCCGCCAGGTCATCCTGGCCGTCGGAAGGGTTAGTTCCCTTCGAAAGCTCGGTGAGGAATGCATCATCATCTACCAAGGGCTGGAGCTGGTCTGCTAGGCCGGCATTATCGCCGTGGTGCTTCGGTGCCATGATGGTGTCTCTCCCCCTTCCTTTCTATTAAGAGATATCTGCTGTAAGAGTCGGCCTCTAAGCCCTTAGCGCGCAGTTTCCTGGGCGGCTTGGAGGGCCTTTCGCAATTGAGCGAGTGCTCGGTGTTGCGCGACACGAACCGCACCTGGGGTGGAACCCACAATTTCCGCGGTCTCTTCTGCCGACAAACCGTTGAACACGCGCAGAATAACGATGTTTTTCGCCTTGTCACTTAACGTATCGAGCAAGGCGCGCATTCTGTTACTACCGTCGGCCTCCAATGCCCACTCTTCAGGGGTTGCGTCACGCGCGGAGTCTTCCGGAATTTCTTCGGTAGGGGTGGACTTATCGCGCCCCATGGCGCGGTGGGCATCGGTGACCTTGTTGAACGCAATGCCGTAGACATAGGCCATAAACGGGCGGCCCTTGTCCTCGTAGGAGCCAATAGAGGTGGCCACTGCCAGACAGATCTCTTGGGCTACATCCTCCGCGGTGGGTTGGCGGCCGCCGCCGATGCGGGCGCGGCAGTAGCGCAGCACCTGCGGGTGAATGATCCGCAGGACTTTTTGCAGCGCTCGACGGCTGCCGTCGACGGCATGCGGGACGAGATCCGCTAGCTCCTGTTCCTTATCACTCACGTATGCACCCTCTGACATGTTTTAAACCGGTAACTAACCATATTGGCACACGGGAAGTTTATGCAAAGGCGACGCGCGACCCCAGCGCCTGCACAACCCGAGCGGCAGAAAATTCATAAACCGTTAACCTTTGCCGTTTCCGCTGGTAGACCGTGGTGCAGGCGGGGTGAGCATGGGAAGAATACCTAAAAGTCAAAAATCGGTAACCCACCGTTTACCCACGCACGAAACACTACGTGAGGTTGCTTCCCGTAACGCTGCGGAAGCCACACTAGAATTCTCGCCCTTACAAAGGAGCTAAGTAACGTGTCTCAGCCTCATTTGCTTCCCGGTCCCACCGCTGACCTGTGGGATTGGCAGCTACAAGGCGCCTGCCGCGGAGAAAACTCGGACGTGTTTTATCACCCAGATGGCGAGCGCGGCCGCGCCCGCGCCCAGCGCGAGAACCGTGCCAAGGCCATCTGCAATTCCTGCCCGGTCATTGATCTGTGCCGCGAGCATGCCCTGCAATCCGCCGAGCCTTACGGCGTCTGGGGCGGAATGAGCGAATCCGAGCGCGTCGTTGCACTGCGCCAACGCCGCCGCGCCGCCGCGCCGGTCAACGCTTAAGGCAGAAGGTTAGGAGGAGACGAGGGCGTCGGCAAGAAAGCGCCCCGTCACTGAGTCTTGCTGCTCGGCTAAATCGGCCGGGGTGCCGCTAAAGACAAGCTGGCCGCCGGCCGAACCGGCGCCGGGCCCCAAGTCGATGGCGTGATCCGCATGCGCGAGAACGGCCAGATTGTGGTCGATGCAGACGACGGTATGTCCGGAGTCCACCAGCTCATCCAGCAGCGCCAGAATCCGCGCGGTATCCGCTGGGTGCAGGCCGGTGGTGGGCTCATCGAGGACCAGCACATCAGCGGTAGATTTCTTATCGCTCAGGTGCGCCGCAAGTTTGAGGCGCTGACGCTCGCCGCCGGACAAAGTAGATAGCGGCTGGCCTAGGGTGACATACCCCAGGCCGACGGTGCACAGAGTATCGCAGATTTTCGCCGCGGCCGGTGCCTTCGCATTCGGGACACATGCCGCCGGTGCGCTCGAAACGGCGCACCTCCTTGGTGCCGTTGACCTCGATGGCGCCCTGGCCGGAGGCGGAGGGCACATTAAAGGAGTAGGCCGCCGGGCCGCCGGCGCGCGGGGTGGCCATGCGCGAGTACAGCACGCGCAGCATGGCAGTGATACCGGTGGCGGTGCCAAAGGTGGAGCGAGAGGAGGCGGCCATGGGCTCTTAGCCCACCACGATGGCGGCCGTGAGATGCACTAGCTTATCGACGTCCGGCCGGGCCAACGACGGCATAAACCCCTGCACGAATCCGGGGTAGGTCTCGTTGATAAGCCGTTGGGACTCGGCTGCGATGGTGTCGAAGAACAGGGAGGACTTGCCGGAGCCGGATACACCGGTAAAGACGGTGAGCTGGCGCTAGGGGATGGACAGGGCGATATCGCGCAGGTTGTTTTCGCGCGCGCCGGTGACCTTGATGTATTCCACGGCCCTAGTCTAGGCACAACAAAACCCGCCGCGCGGGAAGCGGGCGGGCGTTGTTGGGAAGGTTTAGTGCTGGTGGCCGTGACCGGCGTCAGCAGGTTGCTCTTCCTGTGGCTTTTCCACCACGGAGGCCTCGGTGGTTAGAACCATACGGGCCACGGAGGTGGCATTGACCACGGCCGAGTGGGTGACCTTGACTGGGTCGATAATGCCGTTATCGATGAGGTTGCCGTACTCCAGGGTATTGGCGTTGAAGCCCTCACCGTTAGACATCTCGGCAACGCGGGAGACGACGACGGCGCCGTCGAGGCCAGCGTTTTCGGCGATCCAGTAAGCCGGGCGGGTCAGGGCGCGGGCGACGGCGAGAACGCCGACCTTAGCCTCGCCCTCGAAGCCCTCGGCGAAGGACTCGAGTTCCTTGGAAATCTGGACCAGCACGGAGCCGCCGCCAGCGATAACGCCCTCTTCGACGGCCGCGCGGGCCGCGTTGATGGCGTCTTCGACGCGCAGCTTGCGCTCGTTGACCTCGGTCTCGGTAGCCGCACCAACGCGGATGACGGCCACGCCGCCGGAGAGCTTAGCTAGACGCTCCTCGAGCTTTTCCTTATCCCAGGTGGAATCGGTGCGCTCGATGTCGCGGCGAATGTGCTCGCGGCGCTCCTCTACTGCTTCAGCGGTGCCGCCGCCATCGACGATGACGGTGTCATCCTTGGTGATGGTCACGCGGCGGGCAGAACCGAGCACGTCGAGGCCAGCCTCGTTGAGGTTGACGCCCACCTCTGGGTCGATGACGGTGGCGCCGGTAACGACGGCCAGGTCATCCATGAATCCCTTGCGGCGCTCGCCGAAGTACGGAGCCTTCACGGCCGCTACCTTGAGCACCTTGCGGATGGAGTTGACGACGAGCGCCTGCAGCGGCTCGCCCTCGACGTCCTCCGCAATGATGAGGGTCGGGCGGTTGGTCTCGGCAATCTTTTCCAGCAACGGCAGGAAGTCCGGCAGGGAGGAGATCTTGTTGCGGACGAGCAATACTGCGGCGTCATCCAGCACGGCGTGGTAGGTCTCTTCCTCCGTAGCGAAGTACGGGGAAAGGTAGCCCTTATCAAAGGAAATGCCCTCAGTGACATCGACGGCGGAGTCGATGGTCTGGGATTCCTCGACGGTGACAACGCCGTCCTTGCCCACCTTGTCCATGGCGCCGGCAACCATCTCGCCGACCTCCGGGTCACGGGAGGAGACGGTGGCTACCTGGGCGATTTCAGAGGAGGAGTTGACCGCGGTGGCGCGGGCCTTGAGCTCCTCGACGGCCTTTTCGGCCGCCGCCGCGATGCCGCGGTTGAGCTCGATGGGGTTGGCGCCGGCCGCTACGTTGCGCAGGCCCTCGAAGATCAGCGCCTGGGCCAGCAAGGTAGCGGTGGTGGTGCCGTCACCCGCGGTGTCATTGGTCTTGACCGCAACGGACTTGACCAGCTGCGCGCCGAGGTTCTCGAAGGGCTCCTCGATGTCAATATCGCGGGCGATGGTCACGCCGTCATTGGTGACGGTGGGGCCACCGAAGGCCTTGGACAGCACGACGTTGCGGCCGCGCGGGCCGAGGGTGACCTTGACGGCATCAGCCAGCGTATCGACGCCGCGCTGGATTCCCTCGCGGGCTTCTTGGTCGAATGCAATGAGCTTTGCCATTTTTGGGCCTACTTCTCGATGACGGCGAGCAGGTCACGGGAGGACAGCAGCAGGTACTCCTCGCCGTTGTACTTCAGCTCGGTGCCGCCGTACTTGGAAAAGACAACGGTATCGCCCTCGTTGACGCCTACCGGGGTGACCTCACCCTTGTCGTTGGTGCGGCCTGGGCCTACGGCAACGACGGTAGCTTCCTGCGGCTTTTCCTTGGCGGAATCTGGGATAACCAGGCCGGAAGCGGTGGTGGTTTCAGCTTCTACGATCTGTACGAGGACGCGGTCCTCGAGAGGCTTAATGTTTGCCATGATGTTTCCTCCGTAGTGTTCGTATGCGCGCCGGTATGGCGCGCGCGTGCCGGTTGTGGATGTCCAGCACAGCCGTCGTCGCGGGTGAACAACTGTGGGTCAAACAACCTGATTAGCACTCTACCCTCGTGACTGCTAACCCTCAACAATGACCCGGCCCACATTCCTACGCCCTCAGCGATCCCTACAGCGCTCTCGTTGCCCGGCGCGCACGAAGCCGGCCAGTGCCAGCTTGACGACGCCCAGGGCAATAAACATGGCACCAAAAATCACGGCAAAGGCCGACCACCACAGCTCCTCTACCAGCGTTCGGACGAAGGAAGCCTGCGGGGTGAGCAGGTGGTGGAGAGGCAGGAGCGTCGCCAAGCACAGCGCCCACACCACGCTGGCCGCAGTAAGGGTAAGGCAGGCCGCCTCCCCCACTTGCACGCGCGCCCAGGCCGAGGGGGTGGCGCCGGCTAGCGTGAGGCCGCGGATATCGGAGGCGATGCGCCCGCGCATCAGCAGTGAGGTAAGCACGGCGCCCACGATGCTAGGTGCAAAGACCGGCCCTAAAAGGGCGACAAAGACCTGCCACGAGGACAAGGTGCCGCCGGCGCCTGCGTCGTTCCCAAAGCGCAGGCCCGAGCCGACGGCGACGATAAAGCCGCCGAGGAGCACCCACGGCACGATGTGTGGGGTGGAAAAGTGCCGGCGTACGCGCACGTTGGCCCCAGCGATGCCGGCCGCGCGGGTCCATTGGTCGATACCGGGCATGAGCCAAGGTAAGAAGAGGGCGACGAGGATGACAAGCCCCATCTCGGCCGACAAGAGGTCACCCGGGTCATCGATGTGCAGGCACCCGTAGACCGTGCCGCCGATAGCCGCGGCCGCAAGCAGGAATTTCACCAGAAGCCACATCGGGTGTGCGGGAGTACGCGGCCGGAAAACGCGGCGCAGTGGAGGCAGCGCACCAACCAGGGCCGCGGACGTGCAGACGGCTACCGCAATGGCGGTGACCTGGCCGGTAATGGCGATATCCGGCATGGGGATGCCGTCGCTGCGCAGGGCACGCACGCACGGGTCAAGCAGAGGTCGGGCCGGCAGTACGCCGAGAAATCCGGCAGCCGCGCTGACCGCTGCGACGTGGCCCAGGATGAAAGAGAGAATCATCCAGCCGGGCATGCCCACCATGCGCCAGGAGCGGTAGACCGGCTCGCGCTCGGAGATGATAAGGCGCATCTGCGATAGCGTCACCAACACCACCACGCACAGGGCCATGCCGAGCACCGTGCCACCCAGCGGGCCGGCGGGGTTCTCTTTGGCCCCGGAGGAAGCCACCAGCATGGCCAGCGCCAGAGTGCACGAGGTGGAAGACACTACCAAGGTCAGCGCCACGGCCAGCCACGATAGCCAATTGGACTGTAGGTCCTTAAGCCACACCAACATGGGCCACCTCCTCTAAGGAGATGATCCGGTCGGCCGCCTCAGCGGCGAGGTGCGAGTGGGTCACCATGACCACGCTGGCGCCATCGCGGGCGGCGGCGCGCAGGTGGGAAAGGACGGTGGATGCGGTGGCGTCGTCAAGCGCGCCCGTGGGCTCGTCGGCGAAGATATAGGGCGCCTGGGCCAGCAGTGCCCGGGCGACGGCTACGCGTTGCTGCTGCCCGCCGGAAAGCTGCGCGGGCAGGCGGCGCTCCAACCCGCTAAGGCCAAGCGAGTCAAAGACCTCCGCCACCGTGCCGCGTGTAGGGCGCCGGCCGGAAAAGCGCGCGGTCAAGGTGGCATTGCGCTGCGCGTTGAGGGATTCCAGCAGGTTATAGTCCTGGAACACAAAGGCTCGCTGCTTGCGCCCCGGCGCATTGACTCGGCCGGAAGTGGGCTTATCTAGCCCGGATAACAGGTTCAGCAGCGTGGTTTTGCCGCTTCCTGAAGGTCCCATGATGGCGACGAATTCGCCTGGGGCGATGGACACATTGACGCGATTGAGCACGGTGTGGCGGCCGTAGCGCTTGCTGAGGTTATCTGCTTTTAACATGCCTTTGATTCCACTCGGCCGCGCAGAAGAAAGACATGGAGTGGGCCGCCCAGAAAATGGTAGAGCTAGCTCTACTGCCCCCACCGCGGCAGGGCGGCTAGGCTCATGGGTTATGCGAACCCTCAAAGCCTGCGCGTGGAGCCTCGTCCTCGGCGCGCTATTTATCCCGGCGTTGGTGGTTTCGGTACTGATGCTGCCGTGGATTCCGCTGGTGGGACGCGCCGCGGAATTTGTCGGCCGGTTGGGTGCGCAGTGGATGGGTGTACAGATCCCACCCCGGCGTGCGGGCCGTTGGTTTGATTGGCAGCAGTTTTATCACCTTATTGTGCAGCTATTGCTTTCGGCTGCCTGCTTTGCCGCGTGGACTGCCGTGGGTTTTACGGCGGGCGTGCTGGCAATTGCGCCGTTCGTGCCAAATGCCGAATTCTCCTTTGGCGAGTGGTCCACCACCAACCGGCCGCTCATTTTCTTCACCTGCTGGCTCACCGCGGCGCTGCTGGTGGCTTTATTGGTGGGACTTAACCGCCTCTTGGTCTTGGCATCGACCTCGCTGACTCGGCTGGCATTGAGTCCTTCGGCCGAGGAGTTGGCGGCCTCGCGTGCCACGCTTATCGATGCCTTTTCCGGCGAGCGCCGCCGCATCGAGCGCGAGCTGCACGATGGTCCGCAACAGTACCTCACTGCACTCAAGCTCAATTTGGCCGCGGCGAAATTGCAGGCCCCTCCCGAGGCGCAACCGGCCTTGGCCGATGCGGAACATAATGCCTCTTTGGCCCTCGCCTCCCTGCGGGCGACGGTGCGTGGCATTGCCCCGCAGGTGCTTTTCGACGCCGGATTAATCCCCGCCCTCGACGAACTCCTCGCCCACTCCGGGTTGGAGACCGAACTACACGTCGAAGGCGCCGAGCGCTCCGTGGATGAAACCACTGCCCTGCTGGCTTACCACGCGGTGGCCGAGGCGCTTACCAATGCTTCCAAGCATGGCGCGGCCACCCAGGCGACGGTAACGGTTGCTTTCGGGCAGATGCTGCGCCTAGACATCGTTGATAGTGGCACCGGGCCCGGACTCGGAGCTGACCTCGGCCACACGGCCAAGGAGCCAGCTGAGACGGGCACCGGTCTCGCCGGGCTGCGCGAGCGCGCCGCCGCACTGGGCGGCACGGTGAGCTTTACCGCGGCTCATGACGCTGCTGCGGGTGAGCGCGGTGGCCGGCTGCAGGTCGAATTGCCACTGAAGGAGGCCGAATGAAACTACTACTGGCGGAAGATTCCGCGCTGCTGCGCGCGGGGCTCGAGCAGCTACTGAGCGCTCTGGGGCATAGCGTTACGGTGACCACGGATGCCGAAGAACTGCGAGCTATTGCCGGGCAGGAAGATTTTGACCTGATTATCAGCGATGTGCGCATGCCACCGACCTTGACCGACGATGGCCTGCGCGCCGTGCATGACCTGCGTGCCGCAAATCCCACCCAGCCGGTGGTGGTGTTGAGCCAATACGTAGCGGCAAGCTACCTCGACCGTCTCTTAGAGCACGGCGGATTCGGGTACCTGCTTAAGGAACGGGTTTCTGATGTGGAAGAATTCGTGCGCACGCTAGACGAGGTCGCGCGCGGCGGCACCGTGGTGGACCCAGAGGTCGTAACTGCGCTGCTGTCGGCGCGGCGTACTGGTTTAGCCCAGCTCACCGCCCGCGAGCGGGAGGTGCTGGGGCTTATGGCCCAAGGATTGAGCAATAAAGAAATTGAAGACACGCTCGTTCTTACCGCAGGAGCAGTAAGCAAGCATGTATCCAATGTGTTTATGAAGCTCGGGTTTCGGCCCGAGGATTCCAACCGGCGGGTCAAGGCCGTATTAGCGTGGCTGCGCCATACAGAGCGCTAGCCAGTGGGCGACGCTAGTTACTTCTTCGAGCTGAGCCCACCGAAAATATCGCTGGAGCTCAGGGAGCTGCCGCCCTCCGGATCCTTAGGCACCGCTGGGGTGTTTGGGTCGGTGGAGTCTGTGGGGTCGGTAGCGTCGTCGGCAGGCGCAGCGCCGCGATCCTTCTTCTTGAGGGAAACCTTGTCCACCACCGTGTTATCGCCTTCGTTGAAGGTGGTGAAGGTGAGCATGTCATCGGAGACGTCCACTCGCATGTAGTCCTCGGTGTAGTCCTGGCGCCACATGGCGGTGGACTCGTGGGCAAGCTTTGGATCGATGGTCTCCATGCGCGCGCCCTTGTGCTTCTTATTGTTGACGTCGGTGAAGTCGTAGTACTTGCCGCCGCCCGCGGTGGTGGTGGTCAGGTACAGCGCCTCGCCCTCCTTGGGCTCGAGAACATCGCCGCGCTGCGGCTTTTCTTCCGGCAGGACCGGCTTATTGTTCTTCATCAGGTGGCTGCGGGTGTAGATGTGATCATGGCCGGAGAGCACGGCATCGACATTGAGTTCAGAAAGCACCGGGGTGAGCTTCTCGCGCAGGTTGGTGACGTCCTTATCAAAGTGATGCGAGCCCTGGGAGTATGGGCCGTGGTGCATACCAACGACGATCCAGTCATTATCCGCGCCGCGGGATTCGATGGCCTCGCGCAGGAAGTGCTCGTGGCGGGCGATATCGGCGTCGGAAGAAGCATTGGAGTCTAGGCCGATGAAGAGCACGTTATTGCGTTCGAAGTAGTGGTCACGGATATCGTCTGCTTGGTGCGGGTTGGAGAAGTGCTCATCATGATGCTTCATGGTGAGGTTATAGGTCTCGTGGTTGCCCGGGACCGTGTTGGTGGGGATATGGCGGATCTCCGGGGCGGAGAAGTACGCATCATACTGCGGTACCTGCGCACCCCAGCCCTCCACCTGGTCACCCAGGGACCAGATCATGCTGGCATTCGGCACGTGGGAGGCCGCGTGGCCGATGGTCTTGCGCCACTGTTCGGCTTGGTCATCTACCTTGAGGTCCACGCCGATCTGCGGGTCGGCGACGGTAAGGAAGGACCAGTCATCGCCGTTGGAGCCGGTGTTAAAAGTCTCTGGCTCGGACCAGCCGCCTTCCTCGGAGCCAACGCGGTAGGAGTACTCGGTATCCGGCTGCAGGTCGGTGGCGGTGGCGAACTGGGACTTGTACAGCAAGGCGCCAAAGTCGCGCTCGTCGGCGTGGAAGGTGGTGGTGCCTTCTGGGCCGGTAACCTCGAGGACCTCGTCTGCCTTGGACTTGGTGCGCCAGGTGACCATGACCTGGGATTCATCCTCGCCCGGCTGCAAGATGGTGCGGTATATGGGCGCATCAGCTGCCAGCGCCGGGCTGGCAGGCACGAGGGCGAGGGCACCACCCACGGCGAGGGCGGTGGCGAAGGAGGCGACGAAGCGCGATGAACGGAGCATACAGTTTTCACCTTTGGAGTCTTAGAAGAAGCGGTTCGGCTCCCTAGAACACCATAAGAATGTGAACACTGTATTACGAGCGCGCGAAAAGCGCTTGAACCCTACCTGTGAGGGGCTGGGACTTAAAGGCTCTTATCGGAGTTGATAACGGCCGCGCGCCAGAGGGTGTATTCCTCCGGGTTATCTTCGCGGTAGTTCTTCACTGCACGAATGCCCTGCTCCACGGACTCGATAACGGCATCGATGGTGGTGTCTTCGCCCTCGGCGTCAACGAAAATGACGGGACCGCAGATGGAGCGGATGGGGTCCTGCAGGAAGGCGGCGTTGCCGGTGGCAGCCGCGTTGCGCGCCAGGGAGGCTACCGGATTCGGCTCGGCACCTTCGGCCTTGGCTTCGGGATTGTAGAGCGCGGCGTAGGTGGTGCCATCTTCTTGGAATACAACGGATACGCGGTCCTCGGTGGTGCCGCCCAGGAACTGGTTGGCGTGCTCCAGCTCAAATTCAAGCTTGCGGCGGGTGAGATCAGGGTTGACAAGGAAACCGACGGTCATGAGAGAAAGCTCCTTCAGAAAGCCAAGAGGGCATGAACGCTCCTTAGCGTACCGGCCCCCTGCCCCGCCTGCAGCGCGAGCGAGAAGAACTTTAGGTTAACTGCGGCTCTTCCACATCCAGCTGGGTATCGGTGCCTACGCCGAGGCCAGAGGGCTGGGCGCCTTCGTGGATGAGTTGCGCGCCGATGGCCGCGATCATCACGCCGTTATCGGTGCACAGCGAAAAGCGCGGCACGCGCAGTTCCACCCCGGCGGCGGCGCAGCGCTCGGCGGCCAGCTCGCGCAGGCGGGAATTAGCGGCCACGCCGCCTCCCAGTAGTAACACCCGGGCGCCGGTGTCCTCGCAGGCACGCACGGCCTTGGCAGTCAGGACATCTGCCACGGCTTCTTGAAAGCTGGCGCAGACATTTTCCACGCTGATGGTCTCCCCTGCCTTTTCAGCGCGCTCCACATAGCGGGCCACGGAAGTCTTGAGTCCGGAGAAGGAGAAGTCGTGGCGGTGCGGGCCGCGCAGGTCCTCGGCGCGGGACATGCCGCGCGGGAAATCGATGGTGGCTTCGCCGCGGGCGGCGAGCTTATCAATCACTGGGCCACCGGGGTAGCCCAAACCAAGGAGACGGGAAACTTTGTCGTAGGCTTCACCGGCGGCGTCATCAAGCGTAGAGCCCAACTCGCGCATGGGCTTGCCGACGGCCTCTACTTCCAACAGCTGCGTATGCCCGCCCGAGACCAGAAGGGCCACCGAGTGCGGCAGCTCTTCGCCTTCCAGGTTGGCCACGGCAACATGGCCGCCCAGGTGGTTAACGCCGTAGAAGGGCACGCCCCAAGCCGCGGCATAGGCCTTGGCGGCCGAGGCTCCCACCAGCAAGGCACCGGCCAGGCCCGGCCCCACGGTAGCGGCGATGGCATCCGGCTTTTCGATGCCCGCCTCATTCAACGCCGCCTGCATGACCTGCGGCATGGCCTCAAGGTGTGCGCGGGAGGCGATTTCCGGGACGACGCCACCGAAACGCGCATGCTGCTCCATGGAGGAAGCAACGGCGTTAGCGATGATGTCCATGCGGCCGTCCTCGCGAAGCTCGACGATACCCACTCCGGTTTCATCGCAGGAGGACTCGATGCCCATGATCTTCATGACTGCTCCTTAATCTTCTGGGCGCTCGGACTGGCGCGGGCGCACCATCACGTGCGCATCCGCCCCGGAAGGTTGGTAATAGTTCTTGCGGATCCCCTGCTTGGCAAAGCCGTAGCGCTCATACAGGCCAATAGCGGGATCATTGCCCACGCGAACTTCGAGGAAGACCGGGGCGTCCTTGAGATCCGCGATATGGCAGATATTGTCCATCATCATCCGCGCGATGCCGCGGCGCTGCGCGGCGGGGTCGACGCCGATGGTGTGGATTTCAAACTCCGGGTCCGCGGCTGGGCCCATCATGCCGATGCCCGCATAGCCCAAAAGCTTTACCGGCGCCGGTTCTTCGATCGCGCCTTCCACCCCGAGATAGAAGTTGAAGGGCTGGGCCATTTCTTCCCGGAAAATCCGGCTGGACCACGGGGTTTCTCCGGGAAATAGGACCTCTTCCAGCTCGGCGCACCGGGGCGCATCGGCCGGGGTCAGCTCGCGCAGCTTCACAGCTCGACCTTCGGAATGGCGGCAGAAAGCTGCTGCTGCTTCGGCGGGACCGCGTCCGGGCGGCGTAGGTACAGCGGCACGACAGGAGCGGGTTCTGCCTCTAGGTCGGCCACGGCAACAAGGGCTGCCGCGGTTGGCTGGGCCGCGCGGTGCGGCAGGGCGGCGAGCAGCTCGGGGAGTTGCTCAGCAAGGCGATCCGGGATGATGACCTCGGCGGTGGAGGTAAGTTCCACCTCGAGTTCGGCCGGTTTCGTGACCGCGGGGCCAGAAATGCGCTGCACACCGGAGTCGGTAGCGCGATAAGTGGCCCAGTAGATCTCCTTGCGGCGAGCATCGGTAGCTACCAAGGCGGTGGCTTCGTCGGCCGCGGCGGCAGGATCTACGTGAAGCTCGGCGGCGGCCGCGATGGCATCGTGGGTGCAGATGCCGTGGAGGGGGATAGAGAGGGCGTCGGCAAGCGCGGAGGCCGTCGCCATACCCACGCGCAACCCGGTAAATGGACCCGGGCCCACGCCGGTGACCACCGCATCGAGATCGGAATACTCCATACCCGCTTCTGCGAGGACCTCGGTGATGGTAGGAATGAGCAGCTCATTATGCGCGCGGGTATCCTCCAACACACGCTCGGTGGTCTGCCCGGTGGCGGTATCCACTACCCCGGTAACGAGGGCGGTGGTAGCCGTATCGATCGCGAGGACGCGCATTAGGCAACCATCTTCCAGGTGCCATCCTCGCGCTGGAAGCCCAGCGGCTGGGTGCCCTGGATCATGGGTACGCCGCCATCAAGGCTCTGGCCCTGCTGCTCCATGGCCTTGACCTGCATGTCAATCATCTCGCACACCTCGACCTTTTCCGGATCCAGCTCTTCGATGAAGGGCTTAGTGCTCTGGGAAATGGCTACCGCGTAGCTCTTGCCTTCCGGCACCGCACCGTCTTCAAAGGTGATGTTCTCGGTATCGATCTGTGCCTCTTTAACCTTGTCTTCGCGCATGCCCGGGCAGATGAAACCAATGGCAGGGTATTCCTCGCCATAGACGTCGGTGGGCATGACGGTCATGACCTCCAAGTTATTTGGCGCCTTGGCCAGCGTGGAGGAGAGGTTTCCCTCTAAGTGGTTTTCCTCGCGCAGTGTGGAGGAAGCAAGAAGAACCATCATGACAACGATAAAGATGGCGATGATGGCGGCGGTGAGGTTGCGAGCGAAATTAGTCATGGGGTGAGTATGGCTCCTTGAAAAATGTTTAAGTATCAGGCGGGCGGCGGTAGTTCTGGCAACCGATGCTACCTGGTTAACCGCAACACAAAACCCACAGGGTAGTGCCTGCCAGTGTAGGCGGGCGACCCTGTGGGTGAGTAATTAACGCGCGATATTGCCGCTATAGCAACAGCAAGAGCAATACCTGCGAGGCAATAATCTTGCCGATAATTGTGGTGGGATAGACCGTGGCCCATCCGCGGCCGGCCAGCTCGGTGCCGGTTTGATCACGAATATAGGCAAAGACTGCGGGGTTGGTGGTCATGCCGGCCGCACAGCCCATGGCTTCGTCCCACTTGAGCTTCAGCACCAGCATGCCGATGACGCCGATCAGGATGGCGGAGACCAACGTGATGATAAGGCCCACGCCCATGATGGTCAGGGAGGATGGATCCGTCAGGGCATCGCGGAAGGAGGCGCCGGCCGAAGTGCCCACGCCGGCGAGGAACAAGGTAAGTCCCATATTGGACAAGGTCTCACGAGTGTGGAATGGCATCTGCCAGTTCAACGGCCCGGTACGGTTGAGGTAGCCCAAGAGCAGGCCGACGACGACGGGGCCGCCACCAAAGCCCAGCTGCAGGGTAGAACCGCCCGGCATCGGAATCGGAATGAGGCCGAGCAGCATACCCAAGGACAGGCCGATGGCCATGGACAACAGGTCCGCATTACCCAACGCGGCCTCAGAGTCGCCGAGGTATTTGCGCACGTACGGCAGGCGGCTCGGGCTGGTGACCACGCGAACGCGATCCGAGTAGTTGAGCACGGTGTCCGGGTGCGGGACGAGGTCCTTATCGCCCTTACGGATACGAGCGATGATAAAGCCGTGGTCGAGGGCCTTGATCTCGCGGACGGACTTACCGGCAATCTCTGGGTTGGACACGGTAACGCGGCTGTACTTGAGACCGGCTTCCTCGGTCAGCTCCACCGGATGTTCTTCACCCAGGATCTCAATGGCCTTATCGACGGCCTCTTCGGAGCCGTTGAGCAGGTATGCTTCACCCTCACACAGCGGCATTTCCGGGACGGCGAGGCGGTGGCGCTCATCATTGGAGATGATACGAGTAGCCACAACGGTCTGGCCGGTAACGCGGTAGATATGGCCAGCGGTGTCATTAAAGTTCTTGGTCAAACGCACGCCCTTGGCCACAAGCTCGGCGGGAATCATGCCCTCTGCGCGGGCATCTTCCTCATGGTTCACCTTGACAACCTTGGCGCCGATGGCGGCGACAAGGATCGCGCCAATCACCGCGCCTGGGTAGGCCAAGGAGTAACCGACGACCGGAGTGGAATCGCCCACCATTTCCACCACAGCGGCCATGCCCGGCGTGGAGGAAAGCGAACCGGCGAACATGCCGACGGCCTCTGGCACGCTCAGGCCAAAGCCACGGATGAGGCCATAGCCCACCGCAACCAAGACAACCAACATACCCAGCATGAAGACGGTGAGCTTCCAGCCGCGGGTTTTAAACTCGCGGACAAAGGAAGGCCCGAAGCTGAGGCCAATGGCATAAACGAAGATCGCCAGACCAAATTGATAGACCAGCGGTGGAATTTGGATATCCGGATTGGCAGTAGATAGACCCAGTGCCACAAACATCGCAGCCGCGGCACCGAGAGAGATGCCGAAGATCTTGATCTTGCCAATCGCTAGACCCACCGCCATGATGACGAAGAGAGAAAGCAAAGGACTTGAGGCGAGAAAATTCAACACCTTAATAGAATTACGTAGTGGTTATACCCGGATCAAGTTAGCTACCCGGTGATAATCATCACTTAAAGCCCCTTAAGGTAAAGGGGTGTGCTATGCAACACCTTGCCAGGACCATGTGAAGCGGCGAACATCCTCTTCTGCGCCGGCATAGTCCGCCGGCTCGCGGTCAATGCTGATAAATAGGTAGCGCTCCGCAATCTGCTCTACTAGTCCCCCGCCCCATTCGGCAATAACCACGGCGTCCTCTAGCTCCGTGTCCAGATCCAGCGCGTCGAGCTCTCCTAGCGGATCCCCGGAATTAGCACCGCCTTCATCGAGCAGGCGGTAGGCATCCACGTGCACAAGGTCCGGCCCGCCCACCGTTGAGCGGTGCACGCGGGCGATAACAAAGGTCGGCGAGGTAACGCGACCTTTAACTTGCATGCCCTTGGCGACGCCCTGCGTCAACGTCGTCTTTCCAGCCCCCAATGGCCCATCCAAGATCACTACATCGCCGGCTTCAAGCGCCGCACCCAGCTCTTCACCAAAGGCATAGGTTTCTTCCACCGTGGATAGGTCGCGGCTGCCGGATTCCGGAAAGCTACTGCGCATCTTCTTCTCCTATATATTCGCGTTCGGTGCGGCCATCGGGCAGGCACACCACCTCATAGTTGATGGTGCCTGCTGCCGCGGCGAGATCCGTGGCCGATACTCCCCCGTTGCCAAAGATCACGGCGTCTTGCCCTGTGTCCACGCCATGCGGGTTCTCACCTAAGTCCACCACAATCTGATCCATGCAGATTCTTCCTACCTGCGGGTAGAGGTGCCCACCAATGCCCACGTGCAGGTCGCCCTGATAGCCGCGCGGCAGACCATCGGCATAACCACAGTCCACTGTGGCCAAAAATCCCGGCTTATCCGCTTTCCAGGTCAATCCGTAGCACGTGCCCTCCCCCGGTTTAATAGGCTTGACGTTAAAAATCTGCCCGGACCAGGTCATGGCCGGGCGCAAGCCGTGTTCGCGTCCTTCGATGGGCTCCAAGCCATAGCAAGCGGCGCCTACGCGCACCTGCTCGAAATAAGAGGAAGGACGCGTCAGTACGGCAGGTGAATTGGCCAGGTGATTGACTGGGCATTCCAAACCAATCTCACGCGCGAGCTGCAAGGCCGTGCGGAACGCCTCCTCTTGGGCGTCATTGTGCGGATTATCCGGCTCATCGGCACACGCAAAGTGGGACATGAGCCCAAGCACCTTGATGTGCGGGGCATCGCGCAACACCTTAAAGGTCTCTGCCCAATCCTCTTCATCCACACCGGAGCGGTGCATGCCGGTTTCCACCTTAACGTATACCTCAGCAGGAAAATCGGCCTTGACCAGCTTATGCGCCTGCTCAAGGGAGTTGACCGCTACCTCGATTCCATTGGCCAAGGCTTCTTCGAGAATTTCATCTGTTTGCCAAATCCACGCCACGATGGGCGCATCCACGCCCGCGCGGCGCAGGTCCACCGCCTCCCGCAGGGTGGCCACGCCAAAGCAATCCGCACCGGCGCGCGCCATCACCGGCACAACCTTGGCCGCGCCGTGCCCGTAGGCATCGGCCTTGACCACGCACATGAGCTTGACCTCAGGCCCCACCTTTTCCTTGATGAGGCGGACGTTGTGCGCAATAGCGGAGAGATCAATCGTGGTTTTCAGCATGCCCACCATTGTGCCACTGCTCACCCTTGTGCAGAATTCGGGCAGGGTGTGGTGCACTGACTCGCGATACCTCCACCTTGGAGTCGGCTCATCCAATGTCTTCTATCGAAACTTGCCTCGTAAGTTCTATCCGCGAACAGAAATCTTCATCATGGCTCACCACTAGCAATGCGCCCCGATAGTTTTTCAAGACCGAGACCAACCAATCAACAGTTGAAATATCAATGTTGTTAGTCGGCTCATCGAGCATTAGCAATTGCGGCGCCGGATCCGCTAAGAGCACTCTGGCGAATTCCGCCCTAAATCTTTCGCCTCCCGAGAGGGTCCCAGTCAATGCATGAACCGAGTCAGATTGAAACAACAACTGAGCAAGCTGATCACGGATGAACTGCGGATCCTCTCGTGGATTCGCGTTAGTAACCACGTCCCATACGCTTAGAGAAGGATCTAATCCAATTCGTTGACGCAAATACCCCGAATTGCCGATCACGTAGCCCGCCTCACCGGAGTTAATTCGGTTTAAGAGCGTGGTCTTGCCACTTCCATTTGGTCCTGACAAGCGCACCCGTTCTGGGCCGACAATCGTCAGCCCAGGAATCGAAATAACCCGCTTTCCTTCCGGCAGCTCAGTTTGTGGCAGCTCGATATAGACCGAATCATCATCTCGTATGTTTCGCTCAGCTCGAGCTAAAGAGCGTTGGGCCTCTTCAACTGCGCCTGAATGGATCTGCGCTCTGCGCGATGCCGTCTTTTCGGATCGCTGCTTATCAAGCTTCATCGTCATGCCTGGTTTGCGCTTCGACTCCGCGAACTTCTTTCCACGGCGCGCATCACGCGCAATCCGTGTTTGCATTGCTTGTCGTTCGCGGAGTTGCTGCTTATAAGTCGCCTTGGCGGTAGATACTGCTTTTTGAGCTACTTCCTGCTCTGCATTAATCGTGGCTAGGTAGTCGGAATAGTTGCCTTGAAAGAAGCGTAGGTTTCCATCCCTTAATTCCGCTACCTCGGCAACTACATCCAACAGGTCTTTGTCATGGCTTACCACTAACACCGGCGCCGTGGCATTTACCAACATATCTTTCAGATGCTTCTTTGCAGTTCCGTCGAGGTTATTGGTCGGTTCATCGAGGATAATGAAATCTGGCTCAGACAAGAACACCGCCACCAAAGCGACGCGGACCGCTTCGCCTCCAGAGAGGCTTTTGATAGGGCGGTCCAACGGGATATCCAATCCGGCGGCGGAAAGGGCAGCGGCAATGCGCTCACCGACGTCCCATTGCTCCCCAATTAACTCATAAAATTCTGGTTCATACTCACCGGCTTCGACTGCGGAAATCGCCGTGAGCACTTGGGTGACACCGAAGATGTCTGCTACTACATCATTTTCATTCCAAGCAAGGTCTTGTGGCAGGTACGCTATCGATTCCGGCTTTTCCACCGTTCCAGCAGTAGGCAAGATTTTGCCAAGGATGACGTTTAACAGAGTTGTCTTTCCTGCACCATTATCCCCAATGAGCGCAGTTAAAGGGCCAGAAAAGGCACCGTTTAGGCCACTGAAGCAGGTGGTGCCATCGGGCCATACTAGGGAAAGGTCGTTCAATAAAATAGGCATGCTTAAATCCGTTCTTCCTTTAGTGTTTTACGCAAAAACACGACGGATGAGCACTGCCTACTCCTTTCACCGACAACAATTGCTCCCAGTAGCATAACAGATTCAAGCTTCAAAGAAATGCCAAAGCCCCCTTACCTCCCACGCAAGAAACGCGGCAAGTAAGGGGGCTTAGTAGGTACCGTTCGGCGTGGATTACTCCACAGTCACGGACTTGGCTAGGTTACGCGGCTGGTCCACGTCGTAGCCCTTGGACTTTGCTACATGGGCGGCAAAGATCTGCAGCGGCACGGTGGCCAGCAGCGGCTGCATGAGGGTCGGCGCCTTCGGGATGCGGATAACGTGGTTAGCGTAATCCTCCACGGCGGTATCGCCTTCTTCCGCAATCACGATGGTGATGGCACCGCGGGCGCGGATCTCCTGGATATTGGAGACAACCTTGGAATGCAGGGAGTCGCGGCCGCGCGGAGACGGCACGATGACGAAGACCGGCTGGCCTTCCTCAATCAGTGCAATCGGGCCGTGCTTGAGCTCGCCGGCGGCAAAGCCCTCGGCGTGCAGGTAGGCGATCTCCTTGAGCTTCAGCGCGCCCTCAAGAGCTACAGGGAAGCCGACGTGGCGGCCCAAGAAGAGCACGGATTCCGCATCCTTCATGGAGTTGGCCAGGTTGGCCACCTGGTCCTCTTCGTCGATGACGTTTTGAACCTTGTCCGGCATGTGGCGCAGCTCAGCAAGAACGCTCTGGATTTCATCGGCGAACATGTTGCCGCGCAGCTGGGCCAGGTAGAGGCCGAGCAGGTAGGTGGCGGTAATCTGCGCCAGGAAAGCCTTGGTGGAGGCCACGGCGATTTCCGGACCGGCGTGGGTGTAGAGCGCGGCATCGGATTCGCGCGGAATGGACGAGCCCTGGGTATTGCAGATGGCGATAACCTTGGCGCCCTGCTGGCGGGCGTGGCGCACGGCCATCAGGGTATCCATGGTCTCGCCGGACTGGGACAGTGCGACAACCAAGGTCTTTTCGTTCACGATTGGATCGCGGTAGCGGAACTCGTGGGCGAGCTCGACCTCGGTAGGAATGCGGCACCAGTGCTCGATGGCATAGCGTGCCACGTGGCCGGCATAGGCGGCGGTACCGCAAGCGATGACGATGATCTTGTCGATGGACTTCAAAACGGTCTCATCGATGCGCAGATCATCGAGGGTCAGCTGGCCCTGTTCGTCGAAGCGGCCGAGCAGGGTATCGCGCACAGCGGCGGGCTGGTCGTGGATTTCCTTTTCCATGAAGGAATCGAAGCCACCCTTTTCGGCAGCGGCAGCATCCCACTTGATTTCAAAAGGCTTGCCCTGTGCAGGGTTGCCCGCATAATCGGTGATTTCTACCTCGTCAGCGGTGATGGTCACGACCTGGTCGTTGTCCATCTCCACGGCGGACTTGGTGTAATCGATGAAGCCGGATACGTCGGAGCCGAGGAAGTTCTCGCCCTCGCCCAGGCCGATAACAAGCGGCGAGTCACGGCGAGCAGCAACGATGCGATCGGCCTGCTCGGCGTGGATGGCCAGCAGGGTGAATGCGCCCTCCAGGCGGGAGCAGGTCAGCTGCATTGCCTTGGTGAGGTCACCAGCGGCCTCGTTGTGGAAGACATCGCCCAGCAACGTAGCGGCAACTTCAGTGTCGGTCTCGGAAACGAAGTTGTAGCCCTTGTCCAAAAGCTCGGACTTGAGCTCGGCAAAGTTCTCAATGATGCCGTTGTGCACCACGGCCAGCTTGCCGCCATCGACCACGTGCGGGTGCGCATTCAGGTCGGTGGGGCCACCATGGGTAGCCCAACGGGTATGGCCAATGCCCAGCACGGAGTCTGGCAATGGGCGGGCCTCAATCTCAGCATCCAGCGCAGCGACCTTACCGGCCTTCTTGCGCCAGCTGATGTCCCCATCGGCGTACATTGCTACGCCAGCGGAGTCATAGCCGCGGTATTCCAAACGGCGCAGCCCTTCCAGAACTACGTCGAGGGCGAAGTAATCACGGTCACCACCAGCGTGACCAATATATCCAACAATTCCACACATGGTTGCTGATTTTACAGCACGTGGAAGAAACCTCTAGGCGGGCGGGGCGTCGGCAAGCGGGGCATAGTGCCCCACCCGCTAGTGCGCTGGGAAAACTAGCGCGTCGCTTGCTCCAAAAGCTCCAGAATGTGGTGATAATCCTCGCCGGTAGCGCGGGTCAGTCCGAGCTCGCAGGTGCGGTTGGTCGAGGCATGATACTGCGCCCCGATCTCCTTGACTTGCGCTGCTTCGGCGCGCGTTGCGGCGTCGGTTAGCTCCGGATGCAACATGCCGCGGTCGCCGGCATAGCCACAGCAATTCCAGTCAGTAGGAATGTGTACCTCGGCCGCGGCGGCGCGGGCTACCTTCTCCACGTCTTCCATCATGCCCAGCTGGAAGGCAGAGCAGGTGGGGTGCACGGTCACGGAGGCCGCCGGATTCTTGACCGCCAGCTGCGGCAGGAGGGTATCGGCTGTAAAGCTAATGGCGTCGATGACGGTAATGCCCACCGACTCCAGCATGTCCTTAAAACCGGCAGTGCAGCTGCTGGCGTCCACGATGACCGGCAGGCGCGCACCATCGGTAGCCTCCATGACGATATCGCGCACGCGCTGTTCCATTGCATCGTGGCCGGCCTGCATGCCCTTAGAAGCCCATGGGGTGCCACAGCAGAGCTTGTCGATGCCCTCCGGAACCTCCAGCGCTACCCCGGCGCGCTCCAAGAGAGCCACGAAGGAATCGGTCGTGCCCTTGCCGCCGCCCTGCGGGCCAAACATGGTGTTCACGCAGGCAGGAAGATAAATACCGGTGGTCTGCGCGTAGCGATCACCCACGCGCCCGGCCAAGCGGCCACGGGACTTGCCACCCTTGCCCAGCTCCGGCTGGTACTGCGGCAGGTTATCGGTGCCGATGAGGCTGCGGCCCACGTCGGTGACCTTCTTGACCAGCTCGGTAGGCAGCAGGTGCGCGCCGGTCAGCGCCAGCCCAGCGCCTTGGCTAACCACCTGCCAGTTCTTGGCGGCAGCGCCCCACAGCTTTTGCTGCGCCGGCTGGGCCTCCTCGCGGCGCAGGCGCTTGATGAACTTACCGGTATCGATGCCCACTGGGCAGGCGGTGCGGCACATGGAATCCACCGCGCAGGTCTCGATGCCCATGTATTCATAGGCCTCATCCAGCTCGGCTACGAGCTGGCTATCGCCGGCTTCTTCCGCGCGCTTGCGGGCGCGGCGCACCACAATGCGTTGGCGTGGAGTCAGCGTGAGATCGCGCGACGGGCAAACCGGCTCGCAGTAGCCGCACTCCACGCAGCGGTCCACTTCCTCTTCCACGGTGGGGTTGAGCTTGATGTTTTTGATGTGCGCGTCTGGGTCATCATCCAAGATGACGCCTGGGTTCATCGTGTTGGTGGGATCGCAGGCCCGCTTGAGTTCTTGCATGACCGCGTAGAGTTCGTCGCCGTACTGGCGGCGCACATACGGCGCCATGGCGCGGCCGGTGCCGTGCTCGGCCTTGAGGTTGCCCTCGGCCGAGAGAACCAAGTCCACCATGCCCTCGTTGAAATCGTTATACCGACCAATGGCGTCATCGCCTTCAAAGCGGTCCGTAAGCAGGAAGTGGATATTGCCGTCCTTGGCGTGGCCGAAAATGACGGCATCGTCATAGCCATACTGAGCAAAGAGTTCCTGCAGGGAAGAACAGGTATCAGCCAGGTCCCCCACGGGCACGACGATATCTTCCAAGAGCGCGGTTGTACCGGACGGGCGTGCCTCAGCGACCTGGGCATACAGGCCCTTGCGGAAGCTCCATGCCGTATTGCGCGAAGCGGTATCGGCCGAGAAGGCGGCTGGCGATTGCAGCGGCAGCTCGCGCAGAAGCTGCGAGCCCTTTCCTTCCTTCTCTCGCAGTTCTTCTTCCGCGTCGGCGTGGTACTCAATGAGCAGTGCGGCCTGCTTGTCCACATCAAAACCGGTGATGGCCTGCGGGACCTTGTCAAAGCCTTGGCCCACGCGAATGGAGGCAGAGTCCATTAGCTCCAGGGTGGCCGCCCCGGTATCTAGCAGGGCCGGCAGAGACTTGGTGGCGGCGGTGAGATCATCAAAGACAGCCACCGTGGTGGTGGTCAGCTTGGAAATGGGCACGGTGCGGAATACCGCCTCAGCGATGAAGGCCAGGGTTCCCTCCGAGCCGATGAGCAGGTGCTCAAAGAGCTTGACCGGGCTATCAAAATCCAGGAAGGAATTGAGGCCATAGCCCATCGTGTTTTTCAGCTGGAAATGGCGGCGGATAATGTCCACGGACTCCTGGTTATCGCGCACGCGGCGCTGCAGGCGGATCAGCGTGTCCACCAGCTCTGGTTCCTGCTGTTGGAACTGCCGGTCAGCATCCGCATCGGCGGTATTAATCACCGTGCCGGTAGGCAGCACAAACGTTAGCGATTCCAGAGTGTTATACGTATTGAGCTCGGTACCGCAGGCCATACCGGAAGAGTTATTGGCCACCACGCCACCGATGGTGCAGGCAGATTCACTGGCCGGATCCGGGCCAAGCTTGCGATTGCGCAGACCCAGGCGGGCGTTGACTTGGCGCACCGTCGCGCCGGGCTGGACGCGCACGCGCTTGCCCTCATCCAATACCTCGATGCCGCGGAAGTGCTTGCGTACGTCCACCAGGTAGCCATCGCCGGAAGCCTGGCCGGCAAGGGAGGTACCGCCGGAGCGCAGGGTGACCGGAACATTCTGCTGCCGGCCCGCGCGGAAGATGGCGGCCACGTGTTCAGCCGAGCGGGCCTCAATGACTGCCTTGGGGGTGTACAGGTAGTGCGAGGCGTCGGAGGCATGTGCCACGCGGTCAATGACCTCGGTCTTTACCTCCATCCCATAACGAGTAGAAAGTTCTTCCACATCAACGACGCCGGTAGTCATGTACCGCAGCCCGCCTTCCCAGAAATAAAAAGAGTATGTAGTTGCCCACACATTGCACTCCCCTGCGCACAGGCGCGCAAGTTAGGAGGGGCTTAGCAAAGCCTTTCCACCACACCCGTGGCTCGGCTGAATACTGCGCAGACATTTCTCAGATAAACCCGCACCCTTTCCCGCCTGGCGGGTGATCTTCATCTATCCTGGAATGCGTGTCTGCGAATTTGAATAAACATCTAGCAACGTTGTCGAAGCGCGGTCGCAACCGAGTTTTGGTTGGCGACCTTGACTATGCCGGAATCACCGGCAAGGTTTATACCCCCGCGGAGGGCCAAAGCCTGCCCGCCGTGGCCTTTGGCCATGACTGGATGCACAAGATTAAGGATTACCACGCCACCCTGCGCCACTTGGCTAGCTGGGGCATCGTCGTGGTAGCCCCCGATTCCGAGACCGGCCCCTTCCCCAACCACCGCAACTTGGCCGCGGATATGGAATCTGCGCTGCAGATTGCCGCTGGGGTGAAGCTTGGCGCTGGCAATATTACGGTCTCCCCGGGCAAGCTCGGCATGATTGGCCACGGCATGGGCGGTGGCACGGCCGTGCTTGGCGCCTTGGATAACCAGAAGGTCGCCGCCGTCGCCGCCATTTACCCTTCCGTCACCGCGCCGTCTGCGGTGCAGGCAGCCCGCCGCATTACTACCCCAGGCTTGGTCATTGGCGCCGGCCAGGAAGACATTTTCAACGCCGGCAACCCCGCCAAGCTGGCGCATAACTGGAATGGCCCAGTCTGCTTCCGCGCCATCGACAAGGGCAGCCACGCCGGCTTTACCGAAGATCGCCTGCGCAAGCTGGCCATCGGCACCGCCGCATTCCAATCCGGCCCCACCGAAATCGCCCGCGGCTTGGTCACCGGCTTCCTGCTGGCCACCCTAAACGGCGATTCCACCTATGACGCCTTTGCGGATCCAGAGGCAAGCGCCAAGAAGGTCCAAAGCCTCGTAGGCGAAGACTTGGCCGAGCGCGCCGGCGTCACCCGCGACGCCTAAGGTATTAACCCCGCCGCAGCACAGATTGCACCTGCCCCGACGCGTTCCTTGAGCGCGCCGGGGCAGCGCCATATCTGGGCCTTGACATCGCCGCCGCTTGCCGACGCCCCACCTGCCCCTTCTCCCTTCGCGCCTCCTGCATGGCCTTATCCGCGGACTTTTCTAGCTCGTCTTGCGCTTTCGCCAGCGTTTTTTCAAATTCCAGCAGGCGTTTAGCCGTCCTTTCCCGAAAGCCCTGCGCAAATTCTGCGAAGTCGTTATTCATTACCACTGACCTGCCTTTCGTGCCTTAATGGTTGGTTCTTCTGGCGCGGGTGCCGCCTCCTGCTGCGGCGCTGGTGCCGGTGCCGGTGCTTCTTCTGGAGCCGGCTGCGGTTCCGGTGCCGGTGCTGGTTCAGGAGCCGGAGCTGGGGCTGGTGACGGTGCCTCTGCTGGACCGGCCGCCTGGAGGTGTGCCACCTTTTCTGGTGGCGGCGTTGGCTCCTCTACCTGAGACAGCTCAGGAGGCGGCGCCATAACGCCATCATCACTAGCTGGCTCGGGTTCGGGGCATGGCTCCGGCTCCGGCTCGGGTTCGGGTTCGGGTTCGGGCTCAGGTTCCGGGCAGGGATCTGGTTCTGGCTCTGGCTGAGGCTCAGGGACGGGGTCCGGTTCAGGCTCTTGCACCGGGCAATCCGCGTCGGACATGTTCTCCAGGCACTGCGCGGCGCCTTCCACAATGAGGCCCACGCCTACTAAAGCGATTCCGGCCCCTACCAGGCCGAGACTGCCACTGCAGGAGGATTCAATTCCACAGCCTTCTGAGCTGGTTTGGGTCGTTTCCACACATTCTTCGGTATTTCCCGCGGTATTTTCAGGGCAGAGTGTTTCCTCCCCTGCGCCCGAGTCAGAAGCGGGTTCTGTATCCATGTCTGGTTTAGGTTTCGGCTCAGGCTGAGGTTCAGGTTCCGGGCACGGTTCTTCTACTTGCTGTGGCTGTTCTGGCGGCTCCTGCGGCGGAATGATCTCCGCCTGTGCCGGCCTGGTGATCTCTACTTCGCGCTGGGACTGCGATGGACGCTCAGTTAATGATTGTTCGGTGCACTCTTGGCAACGGCAGCCGAGACCGTGTTCGGCAGTGGTCTCCGTGTGCACTTCCGTCTTGGCTGCAGGCTCGGGCTCGGGGCATTCCCTTGGCGGGACGGGTGGTGGCGAAGGAGGCGTCGGCTGTGGCGGCGTGGAAGTCGTCTGGCTCGATTCTTGCTTTGAGTCAGGCTCCGGCATGGGCGTGGGCTCTGGTGGGCACTCCACCTGGGCCGGCTCGGTGGGCTGCGACGGCGGAGGCGGGCATTCTTCCTTCGGCATCGGCTTAGTGGGAGTAGGAGTCTCCGGGCATTGCTCTACCGGTGCAGGGCAGGCATCATCTGTAGGTTTAGCCGGCGTCGGGCATTCTTCCGGCATTGGGCGCTCGCAGACGCATTCGCAACGCGATTCAAACTCGTTATAGCAGGACTCAATCGCATCATCGCGGTCACGGCAGGTGCTAGCGATATTGTGATTCGTCTCTTCGATAACGCGCCCGCCAATGGTGGAAAGAATCGGGATGATAAACCTGGCCAGCGGGTGCTTGGTAGCCACCATGGACAAGATATTCAACAGTGGGATGACCGCAGAGATGAGCTCGGTTAGGGCGGTGTCGGAGACATCGACGACGTCGGCAATAGCGCCCGAGCACTGCTGCGCCGAACTGGTGAGATGGGCAGCATCCTGGCGGTCAATGTCAAAGTCTTCCTGCACGCCGCACAGGTGCTCGCGCATGGCGCCCTGAGCAACCTCGGAATCATCTTGCTGCAAATAGCCCGCTAGTCCAGCACCGCCTCCCTTCGGGCGGTTTCCGCCCACGGCCGCAACGGTGTTTTTCACCAGGTTTTCGGGCGCGATGCCGTCCACCGCACCGACTAGCTCCCCCAGTAGGTTCATCGGCATGCTGGGGCCCTGGTAGTTTCCCAAGCATGCGAATTGGAATTGGGAAATCGCGTTGGAATAGTCCCCCAGCAGGGATTTTGTCAGCGTACTCACTTGCTGTCCGCCTCCCCGCCGCGCGCAAAGGAGCTGCCGAAGGACTCATCAAAATCGGCAAAGGCGCGCACCTGTTCATGGGCGGCATGGGCGGTGGCAGATAAATTATCCAACCTCTGCCCGCCGCGCTCATGGATGCGCGCCAAGACATTGCGAATGCGCTCACCGTGGCCGCCAAAGTTGCGTCCAGCCGCGGCCACCGGAAAATCCGGTACCTCGGCCCGGTGGGCATCGCGTTGTTCGTCGTTATCGGCTACGACCTGCCGTAGTGCGGACATCGCCTCCGAGGGGCGAAGAAAAACCTCAGACACTGGTGTATTCCCCCAAATCCATATGCGGTAAAAGTTCTCACCTTCATTGGACTGGGGATTGCGCCAAATGGTTCCCTAGGATGCCAAAATTCTTCCGCACCCGGCGGTTGCGCTAGACCGAGGAAACGATGGCGGAAAGCCTCCCGGCAACTTTGCGTGCCTGCTCCTTATCGGCGGCCTCCACCATGACGCGGAAAACCTCCTCAGTGCCGGAGGGGCGCAACAGGACGCGGCCGGTTTCGCCGAGTTCTTCCTCAGCCTGGGCAATGGCTTCTTGTACTTCGGGGGCGTCCATGATGACACCCTTATCAGAAACCGGCACGTTAATGAGCACCTGCGGCAGCACGGTCATCACCGATGCCAATTCCTTTAGGGACTTCCCGGACTTGGCCATGCGCGCCATGATGGACAGACCAGTAAGCGTGCCGTCGCCAGTCGTGCAATCATCTGGCAACACGACGTGGCCAGACTGCTCGCCGCCCAAGGAGAAATCGCCGCGGTTGAGCTCTTCCAGCACGTAGCGGTCGCCTACTGCGGTGTGGCGCACCTCGATGCCTTGTTCCTGCATGGCTAGCTTCAGGCCCAGGTTAGACATGACGGTTGCTACCAGAGTGTTGTAGCGCAGGTCATTGTCCTCCTTCATGCCTACGGCCAGCAGCGCCATAATCTGGTCACCGTCCACAACATTGCCCTCGGCATCCACAGCCAGGCAACGGTCGGCGTCGCCATCGTGGGCCAGGCCCAGATCGGCGCCATGCTCGACGACGGCCGCCTGTGCCTTTTCAATGTGCGTCGAACCGCAGTCCTCATTGATATTGAAGGCATTCGGCTTGTTGTGGATAGCAATTACCTCTGCGCCAGCCGCCTCGTAGGCGATCGGAGCAACCTTGGAGGCCGCACCATTGGCGGTGTCTACGACCACCTTGATGCCGCTGAGGTCGGTGGAGACCACTTCCTTCAAGTGGTTGAGGTAGCGCTCGCGTCCGTCCGGGGCCTCCGAGATGATACGGCCCAGCTTGGTGCCGGTCGGGCCATCCTCGGTGAGGTTTTCCATGGTGGCTTGAATCTGATCTTCTACCTCGTCCGGCAGCTTCTTACCGCCTGCGGAGAAGAACTTGATGCCGTTGTCTGGCATCGGGTTGTGGGAGGCGGAAATCATCACGCCGAGATCCGCACCATAGTCATCCGTCAGGTAGGCAATCGCCGGCGTCGGCAGCACGCCCACGCGCACCACGTCCACGCCGCGGGAAGCCAGACCGGACGCAATCGCTGCATCCAGCATCTCGCCAGATACACGCGGGTCGCGGCCAATAATGGCCAGCGGCTGGCGCTCGTAGGATTCACGCTTGGCGGTAAATACCTCCGCAGCGGCCTGGCCTAGTTGCAAGGCCAGAATTGGGGTCAGCTTCTTGTTCGCGAGGCCGCGAACGCCATCGGTTCCAAAAAGTCGAGTCATGCAGTCAATTATGCACTCCTGTGCCCATCGATTACATGTTGGGGCGGTTTAGGCGGAGGCAAGCTTCTGGTTTATCAATGCGTTGAGTGAAATTCCTTCCGTCCTTGCTTCCATGACCAGCTTGCGATGCAGCGACGGAGAGGTTCGAACGTTGAATTTTCCCGAATATGACCGAGCCCCCAACGGCTGAGGGATGGTTTCTCCTGACACCTGCATATCTTCTACTACTTCCGCAACCAACTTCAGAAGTTCCTGCTCTGCACAGCTACGGTCAGAATCCAGCCACGATAGTGAAGGAAACTCGGCAACCGTCGCCACAAACTCATTATCCTCTTCAGACCAGAAGACTTGATAGGTGTATTTGCTGACGTCCATTTTCATCTTCTTTCTTGCTCGGTTTGTAGTTTTTGTACCGCTTTAAGAACTTGGCGAACTTGGTAAGCTTTCGCTTTTCCTTTCGCGCTCTGAATATTCACTCGGGGATCTCCACGCCATGGCGTCTTATACGTTCTGTGCGACGTGCCTTTGCTGCTTCTTCGCTCAAAAAAATAGTCACACACACTTACTAGATCCGAAAAAGCTATGTTCACTGGGCTTCTTTTCATTTTGGCCAAGATTTCTTCTACGCTGCTACCCACAATTAATCAGTACCACATATAGTACTACCGTGCAGAGGTGTCATTCTCCTCTGCCGAAGCTCAAAACGACGAAAGCCGCCGCCTCCCAAAGGAAGCAGCGGCTTTGCGTAGCGCTTGCGCGCGCAGTAGAAGCGAGATTAACGCTTGGAGTACTGCGGTGCGCGACGTGCCTTGTGCAGACCAGCCTTCTTACGCTCAACTGCACGAGCATCTCGGGTGAGCAGACCAGCCTTCTTGAGGGCGGTGCGGTCAGCCGGGTTGTAGATGTTCAGTGCACGAGCGATAGCCAGACGCAGGGCGCCAGCCTGACCGGTTGGGCCGCCGCCGTTAACGGTGACCTTGAGGTCGAACTGGTTCTCGCGCTCCAGCAGGGTCAGCGGAGTGAGGATATCCTGCTGGTGCAGCTTGTTCGGGAAGTACTCGCCGAACTCGCGGCCGTTAACCACAATCTGGCCGGAGCCAGCAACGAGGCGAACACGGGCGACGGCGCGCTTACGGCGACCGACGGTCTGGATCGGGCCCTCGTGTACCGGAGCGGCAGCCTCGACCTCTTCGGTCTCGGCCGGTGCGATGGAATCACCGATGGTGTTGGTGAACTCTTCGGTAGCGGCGCTTGCTGCAGCGATGTCAGCAGCGTCGGCTACGTTGTTGTCGATGTTCTGCTCAGACATTACTGTGCCACCTGCTTAAACTCGAAGGTTTCCGGCTTCTGGCCGGCGTACGGGTGCTCTTCGCCTGCGAAGACGTGCAGCTTCTTGATGGAAGCGCGGGAGAGCTTGTTGTGCGGCATCATGCCGGCAACGGATTCTTCGATAACGCGAACCGGGTTGGCGTCCAAAGACTGACCCAGGGTCATGGACTTCAGGCCGCCCGGGTAACCGGAGTGGCGGTAGCGCATCTCGCGGCCGCGCTTGGTGGAAGAAACGTGGATCTTGTCAGCGTTGATGATGATGACGTGGTCACCAGCGTCAACGTTCGGTGCGAACTGTGGCTTGTGCTTGCCGCGCAGCAGGTCTGCAACGGTGGAAGCGAGCTTGCCCAGCACCACATCAGTAGCGTCGATGACGTACCACTTGCGGGTGATGTCACCGCTCTTTGGGTGGAAAGTAGACAATTTGACTCCTTGAAAGTCTGTCTCGGAACTGCCGGCCAGCGCTAAGCATCCATTCACTCCCGTACAGCGGCCGGTGGAGACCTGCAGGGAGCGCTTCGCCAGCTGCTTGCCGACGAGCGAACACATAGGTCTCCTACCCTACTTGCTCACCTGCCCAAAGACCAAAACACCGAAACCGGCACCTTCCGCGGCTCAAACGGGAGGTGCCGGCTCGTGGGTACGGATTAGAAAGGTACGACTTCAAAGAGTGGAAGAGATAGCAAGAGAAATGAACTAGAAAAGGAGTACTCACGCTGGTTTCTTGGCCAGGGCTGCGGCTGCGTCCGCCTCCTGCCACGCGGGTGTGGTCAGTGGCACCGCAGCCCCCACGGGGACAGCGTGGAACCGTGCAAATAGAGTGTGGATTTAACCCCAGCTTGCGGCGGCGCGACGGTTGACGTCGCTCATTGCATCATTGCCCTGCGAGACGGTCTTGGAGATGGTGGCGAGCACGGTGTTGAGTTCCTGGGACGCGTTGTCCCACTTGGCCTGCGCTTGGTTATAAGCCACGGCGGACTCGCCTTCCCAGGTGCTCACCATGGGCTGAAGGCGCGCCTTCAGGTCTGCCAGGGTGCTGTTGATGCGACCAGAGGTGGCGTTGATATCGGCTGCGGCGGAAGAAATGGCACCGAATTCGTACTTGATCTCGGACATGTGGTGATGGATTCCCTTCTGTGAATCTATAGCTTTTGGGCTGCGGAGTAGTGAAGTGTGCGGTGCGGTTTAGAGGGCGAGCCCGCCGCCCACGTTGGAGAAGGCCTGGGTGTTTTCTGCTTCCACGTTGTCGAAATTGTGGGCATTGCTGCGGATATTGTCAGAGATAGAAGCCAAGGCCTCGCGCAGCTGCTGCGCAGAGGTGTTGTAGCGCTGCATCAGGTCATCGAAGGAGACCTGCGCCTGGCCGGCCCAGCTGCCGCGGACGGAGTCGACGACGCCCTGCAGGCGGGTGAGCTCACCCTGGACTTCATCGTTGGTGTTATCGACTTTGCCGGCGGTGGCAATCATGACATCGGCTTGTGTCTTGAAAGTCTGAGACATAAGAGTGCGCCCCTCCTTAGGGCGGATGAGATTGTGTGTATTTCCCCCGAAAAAGCAGCTGTGCTTCGCATCTGTGCTTTCTCACCTTTATTGGACTGAACTTTCCGCCAAACGGTTCCCGGCTAGGCAAAGTTTTTAAGACTATTTTTTGACTAGGCTTTCCGTGGCCATACGGCAAGCCGCTTTTTGAACGGCGTTGGAGTTATGCCGGGTATGGCACCCCACGGACATCTGGTGCCCACGGTCTTCCCAGGTAGTCCATTCCACCAAGGAGCCGTCCCCAGGGTCTTCGGTATAGGTCAGTCGCCCGGCCTCATCGGTGGCATCGCGAAGCGCCGGATCTTCGTCGACCTGCGCGTGAATTTCTTTAAACAGGGCATCTGCCGGCACGTTAAACATCTCATCCGCCGCCAGCAGGATGCGTAGGTTCGGGTCTTCGCCGGTGGCGGTGACCAGACCATCTTCCACCTTGGTGTGGAACCCACTGGGGACGACTACTGACATTCCCTCCACGTCTAAGCGCTTTTCACCTGGGTTCAATTCGTCACTGCCGGAATCTGACGCGCCTGGCATTCCTGTTTGTGGCGAAGCTGGCGCGGACTCCGTTGCGCGCTCGCGGCTTGGCTCGGCGGCGCGGGGTTGCGGGTGCGATGCCTCCGAAGCGGCGTCGTCATCGCCTGAAGCTTGGGCACCAATGGCCCACCAAGAAGCTCCGGCCACGGCGATGATGACCACGGCAATTGCCACATGAAAGATATCGATGACTCCGAGCCAACCGTGCAGGCGGTCGGTCCAGCGTGGCGTTACTGGCTCGTCGTAGGCAGGTGCCTCCATCACCGTAGTGGGAGGCGCTGAATCCGTGGCTTCAGGAACCGGGTGAGGAGGCGAACCGAGTGGGTCCGGAGCCGCTAGCGGGGAGACGGTTGGTTCTGGGTCGATGAGGCGCACACCGGTGACTTCCAATTGCCGGCAAATGATGGCGGTGGCTTCTTGCGTAATGTCCGTGCCGGAAGAGTCTGCCACCACGCAGGCTTCCACGTCGGGCCAGGACGGTCCCGCCATCTTGGATATTTGATCCATGACTTGGCCTAAAGCCCAGCCTTCCACAATGCCGGTTCCCGGCAGGTCATAGCGGTAGACCGTTTCGGGCCCTTCAAAGATGGTGGCCGCATCCAGGATGGTGACGGTAATGGGGCCGGCGGTGGTCTCCCCACCAGTAGGGATAGGGGTCTCGGTTGGCGTATGCGGACTGAGATTGGTGCTCATTTACTTCTCTCCTTCTAGGTACACCGCTTGGGCGACGCCGAGGTTTTCACCGCGGATGCTCCACTGACCGCGGCCGGGTGGTTGGTGGCAGGGCTTGAGTCCGAAGATGGTTCCTTCGTCGCGGTCGGCGTCGAAAAGCAGCAGCGCCGGCTGCAGATCGCGCACCGCGGAAAAGAATTGACCAAAGAGTGCACGGCCGATGCCGCCGGATTTGCGAGCGATAACAAGGTGCAGGCCAATGTCGCGGGCATGGGGAAGCAAGTCCAGCAGTGGCGAGAGGGCAATATCGCTCAGCAGGTCCGCATCATCGATAACTAGGTAAATGTCTGGGCCCTGCCACCAATCTCGTGCGGCGAGCTGCGCCGGGGTAATATCCGGGCCAGGCAGGCGAGATTCCAGGGTCCGGACTGTATCGACAATGGCCTCTTGCGCACTCGACTGCGTCGCGGCGTAGGCAGCAACCATGTTCTGGTCCAAGGTTCCCAGGTGGGCTCGCCGCTGGTCGATGACCACAAGGCGGGCGTCTTCCCGCGCAAAATTGCTGATCCCACGCATTATCTGCGCCAGGAAGGTGGACTTGCCACACCCCTGCGCCCCGATTGCCACAAGGTGCGGCTCACGAGACGGATTCCAGGTCAGCGTATCGAGGTCGCGCCCGCCGATGCCCCAGGCGATCTCGCCGGTGGGCACGCCCCCTTGAGCTGCGAGTGCGGACGGGGTAAGCACGGCAGGCAGCATCTTGAGCGGTGGAACTGGATCAGCCGCAGCATGCACGCGGCAGATGTGGGCGATGTCCTGGTTGGAGGTGCGAGCTAAGAGCATATTCTCACCCGCCAAGGTGAGCCCGCGGCCCGGCGCGCTGGGGAGCTTTTGCTGTAGTTTGCGGTCGATGAGCGAATCCAAGGCCTCACCCAGGCGCAGCTCGAGGCGGTTGGCAATGAGATCGCGGATAGCGGGGCGCATCGTGGTCCACCGCGAAGTGGCAATGACGACATGCACGTGTGCGGAGGCGCCATCGGCGACGATCTCGGTGACCTTCTCCGCTATGTCTTCAAACTCCGCATTCGAGGTACCAATGTGGTGCCAGCCATCAATGACAAGGAAGGTTGCGCACTCTTCGGGGCGGCGGATAAAGCCAGCTACTTCGTCGACGATGCGCCGTACCTTTTCGCCCTCCTCGCGCCCGGCAACTCCGGCGACGTGGGGCAGGCGCTCCAGGGATGCTAGCTGACCACCGCCAAGATCGATGACGTAAAAGCGTGCCGCCTGGGGGTCATGCCGTAGAGCTAGCGCAGAGACGATGGTGCGCAGCGCACTCGATTTACCGGACTGCGGGCCACCACACAGGGCCATGTGTCCACCGTGCTGGGTGAAATCAATAATCAACTCATCCTGGCGTTGGTAATACGGCCTATCGATAATGCCGATGGGCGCACGCAGCGGCCCTTGGTCCGCTGTGGGCGAGACTGCACCCGCGTCATCTGCACCGGAAAGCCCCGGCAACGCTGATAGCTCAATGACCGGCGGTAGCGGCGGCAGCCAGATGCGGTGCGCCGATTGATCGCGCATGTGGGCCTCTTCTGCTGCGGCGCGCACGACCTCAGTAAGCACAGTGGTGGAGTCATCAAGAACCACCGCAGCGCTAGTATTGTCCTCTTCCTGGGACCAGCCTTGAAAGAGCTGCACCCGGCCTCGGGTTGGGGCTGGGTGGTCCATGGAGGCGTCGGCAAGCGCCCGGCGCGGCAGGGGCCCTGACACGTAAGAAGCTTGGAAGCGGGTCAAGGCCTCGGCATCGGATTTTAGGTAGCCCGCGCCGGGCTGGCCGGGCAGGTGGTAGGCATCGGTCACGCCCAACACCTGGCGGGATTCCGCTGAGGAGAAGGTTTTCAGGCCGATTCGGTAGGACAAGTGGGAATCTAGCCCCCGCAAGCGGCCTTCTTCGAGCCTTTGGGAGGCCAAAAGCAGGTGTACGTGGAGACTGCGCCCCAAGCGGCCGACGGCGACGAAGAGTTCCGCGAAATCCGGGTGCTGGCCCAAAAGCTCCGAGAACTCATCGACGACGATAACCAAGGCCGGCAGCGGCCCGTGCTCACGCACGGCGGTGGCAGAAGCGTTGTACTCACTGACATTGGCAAAGTTTCCGGCGGTGCGCAGCAGCTCTTGGCGCCGGTTCATCTCGCCAGAGATGGCATCGTACATGCGCTCTACCAGAGTAGATTCCTCCTCCAGGTTGGTGATCACCGCGGAAGTATGCGGCAGGCGGTCGCAGCCTAAGAATGTCGCGCCGCCCTTGAAATCCACGAGCACGAGGTTAAGTTCGTCCGGACTATGGGTAGCCGCCAGCGCGGTGACAAGGGTGCGCAGCAGCTCGGATTTGCCGCTGCCGGTCGCACCAATGCACAGTCCGTGCGGGCCCATACCGCCGTGGGCCGATTCCTTGAGATCTACCGTGACGGGCTGGCCCACCGTATCGATGCCGATAGGCACCATGAGACGCGCCGACCCCTCCCGGCCATGCCACATGCCACTGGCCGCTAACTCTTCCACATCGCGATAGCCCAGAAGGCCCATAAGGTCACTGCCGCGCCGGCCAGAAGTGCTATCGGGGCGGCGGTAGGAGGCCATACTGCGCGCAAGCAATGTCGCGCCGGCCGCACTCATTCCGTCGGGAGAACCAAGGTCTTCCACCCCTGCCGCGGTGACCACCTGCAGCTGCTCCCCTGCCACGAGGCTTAGGCCTTCGTGCTCAGCGCGTACCCCCAGCGCCGAAGACGGCGCCCCACCAACCTCAATGATGGTGGTATAGGAATCATCGTGGAAAAAGTCTTCGGTGCCCGTGGTCAGCACGCCATCGACTATGAGGATACGAAAGCGCGCCTTTTCCGGTGTGCGCGCATGGGGCAGCCACTTCAGCCACTCCCACTGGCCGCCGATGGCCTCGATACCGCAGGTTTCCGGGCCATGCGCCAACGCTATCTGCATCACCATTGCGCGCACCAAATCGCGGGAGGGATCTGCGGGCTCTTCGCCCCGAGTCGACGCCATACCGGACACGGACAAGAAGCGAAAGGCCTGCAGTTGGATAACCACCGGCATATCGGGCACAGTGCCCACCGCCTTAATTGTCTGGCGCATGCTTACCGCACACACCGGGTCCAGGTCTTCAGTGGCGCCGGAATCCGGCACGTTGATGGGGGTGCACAACGTCGTTGGTCCAGTTCCCACGCGTACCTCGAGGGCGTCCGAGTCATCCGGGCCACGCTCCCACATGCGGCGCGAGCCGACTAGAGTGCTAAGTTCCACCGGTGCCGGGTGGCGATAGCTTTCATGTGCACGCTGCGCCGAGGCATTGCGCAGCGCCTTTTCCCGCAAGGCTTTGATGTGGCGCAGGTAGGTGCGCCGGGTTTCATCCGGATCCTGCCCGCTGTTATTGGGCCCGAACATCATGGCCATGCTCGCCAGCATCATCAATGGAAACATCAAGGCCATCGGGCTAATCTGCCGGGATTCCCCAGCGCCTAACACCATGAGGGCGACCATTCCGAGCATCGCCGCAATCATCACCACCGGAAGCAACAGCCGCACCAGCGGCACCGGTTGCGGGCGCACCGCCTCCGGGACTTCCTCCGCCTCGATGCTGCCGGTGGGCAGTGGCGGCGCAGCATCCCGCAATGGCATGGTCAACGGCTCAATGACGCGGGTATCCCCGATCCCAAGCATGCCTAAATAACCTCCCCCGAGCCACGCGCCAAGCGCCCTTGGCCCCCTGCCAAGATTCCCCGCGCTGCGGTGGACACGTCGCCACTAGTAAGCCACAATATGTGACATTGGGCAAGGGGGACGCCCACAATCCATACATTTTTCGGGGGACATCATGACTACTGCAACGGCGCATCATCTGCGCCTTACCGTTCGCATTCATGCCGGCGCCTTCCACAAGGAGGCGGACGTGGCGCTACCGCTAAGCTCCAGCGTGGGAGAGCTTTTGGCGGAGATCACTGACTTGGTGGATGCGCCCACCATTTCTGAACCCTGGCGCGCCAGTACAGCCTCCGGCCGCGCCATCGATCTCACCGCCCCTCTGGCTGCCACTGCGCTCACGGAAGGCTCAATTCTTGTTATTAGTCCGCGCGAGCGCCGGCCTGCACCGGTGATTCGGGATGCGGCGGAATCGCTCGCCGCCGCGGCTGAGGAGGATACTACCGCCGCCCTTCCCACCATCTGGGCATGGGCAGGGCTGCTTGCCGCCTTCGCCCTAGTGTGGGTTAGCACCCTTCCCCTAGCGGCGTGGGCGGCGTTGAGCGCTGGAGCCCTGTTGCTCGCCTTGTGGACCCGTGCCCTATCACTGGTGCACCTTAGCCTGGTAGCCGGCATGGCGTGTGGCTGGGAGGTGATTTCGCCCTCGCTTGGCGAAGCCCCCTTTGCCGCACTCACCGCCTGCGTCGCCCTCCTCATCGTACTGCTTGCCTGCCACGTCACCGGGTTGAGCACGGTTCGCACTACCGCCGTGGCACTCACCGTCTCGGTACTGTTGTTGGTCGCGGCTTTGGGCTACCTGCTGCCCGGACCAGGGACGGGTCTCCAAGGCAGCCACGGTACGGCGGCAGCCGCCTGCGTGGTAATCGCCGGCATTATCCTGCTGGCCGCAGCTCCTGCGCTGACCGTTGCCACCGCTGGGCTCAAAGTCCCGCAGCTGCCCACGGCCGGACAAGACCTCGCGGTTTCGGATGCCGTCCAGCCGGATGTCGATATCCGTGCCCGGCGCGCCGGCAGCGCCTATGAGGGAATGTGCTGCGGACTGTCGCTCTGTCTCATTCCGGCCCTGATCGCCCTCTCGCTGACGGGCAGTGGTCCGGCCTTGGCACCGACGAGCGGCGCGCCTGATGCTCTCGCCGAGTACGTTGCGGTGCTCTTTGGCGCTGAGCACACCGGCGTGGGTTTCGTCCAAGCACTCTGCGTGACCACCGCGGGTGCCGTCGTCATGCATGCTGCCCGGCACGGTCGTGCGTTGGCTAGCTGGGCCCTGATGCTGCTGGCGATGACCGCCTGTCTCGCTACGTGCTTATGCGCTACCCACGCGGTGGCGAATTCCGGCCTTGCCGATGCCTGGGCACCCATCCTTGTTGCCTGCCTGGTTCTCCTCGCCATGCTGAGCGCCCCGGTGTGGGCACCCAAGGTGGCTGGGCTCGAGCCCACCACCATCGCGTGGTTTGAGCGCATAGAATCCCTGGCCATTGCCGCTAGTTTGCCACTGGCCGCGCACCTAGCCGGTGTCTTCGTGCTCATTAGGGGGCTTGGATAATGCGCGTGCTACCTACCGCTTTAGTAGTTGCATTCGCTGCGGGACTGACTGCTGCTCCCTACGCGGCCGCGCGCGAACCGGACCGCGAATGCGCCGCCGCGCATTCCTCACCGCTTTCGCCCCAACCAAGCGAGGAGCAGCTAGACTACCGGGCCCGTCTACATTCCTTTGCTACCGGGGAAGGCATCAAAGTAGCCGTTATCGATACTGGCGTGGCCCGTCACGATCAACTGCGACATCTCAGCAGTGGCGCGGACCTTGTCGCGCCAGAGGCCCCAGAGCCGCATCGCGATTGCGACCTGCACGGTACCGTCGTGGCCGGTGTCATTGCCGGACACGATATCGGTATCGCCCCGCGAGCAGAGATTTACGCTGTGCGCCAGACCAGCGCGCACTACCGCCAGGAAGCGGAAGACAGTACCACCGGCTCGCTGGACACCTTGGCCCGCGCCATTGATGACGCCGCCGCTGCCGGTGCCCGCGTCATCAACATCTCCGTTGTCTCCTGTGTCCCGCCGGATGTGGCCGCGCAGGTCGATACTTCCCGATTGGACCGTGCTTTGGCACATGCGGAAGACTCCGGCGCTGTGGTGATCGCGGCCTCCGGCAATGCGTCCTCTGGCAGCTGTGAGATGGGTGACCGCGTCTTTCCGGCGGATTCGCCCACGGTGCTCTCAGTAAGCGCCCTCGCGGATTCACACGAACTCGCTGACTACTCTCTGAACTCGGCCGATGGCCCCCAGCTCGCTGCGCAAGGGTTCATTCCGCTAGCGCTCAACCCCGCGGGTGGATGGGCCGATGGTAAGGAAGGCACGGACGGAACGGCGCAGTTCCATGGCACCTCCTTTGCCGCGCCGGTGGTCAGCGGCACCGCTGCCCTCTTGGCGCAGCGATTTCCCGATGATAGCCCGGCCGCCCTCCGTAAACGCTTGGAGGACGCCGCGGAGCCAGGCCACGGCTTCATCGACCCACTCACCGTGCTCACTCACGTGGAAGCGGGCGCGGACGTCGATACCCGAGCTATGACCATCCGCCCCGCTAACGAAGGCGACTCGCGCGCCCCCACACGCAGTGCCTGGGTGCTGGGTGGGTTGACGCTGGCGCTTGCCGCGTGGGCGGTGTGGCGCGGGCTGCGGCCTAAGAACTAACCTGCAGAGCCTGCTCACGGTTGAGCGCGGAGCCTTCCGGCAGCAAGCGCAGGATCTCCCACGGCACCTGCGCGCCCACGCCGGTACCAAGGGCTTCCAAGGTCTCTTTGTCCTTGACCTCGTGCCGCTGCCCCGTGGGTGAGACCACGTGATAGCCATGGCCGCTGTCTACGCCTACGCCACCGGCGTTGAGCCCACCAAAGCGATGGGCCACCGACTCACCTGCCAAGGCGACGGTGCCTGCTTGGGCAGGTACCACTACCCCGCCGCCCTCGTTAGCAGCGCACATCCAGCCATCGTCCGGGCTTAAGAAGCGGAAGGACGTGGAAGGAAGGTTGAGGTTTAAGGGGGCGTCGGCAAGCGCGGCCATCTCCTGCGGCGTGGCTGTCGTCTCCTTGGCGCCTACGCCTGCGAGCATCTCCGCCTGCGGAGGCGTGAGCTCCGCTACGCCCTCGGCCGTACGCGCCCACAGGCTCTGCCCAGTATCGACAACCTCGGGCGGATCGGACGGAAAGTTCAGCGGTGGCAGCTCCGCAAAGGCATTGAGCAGCTCAGGCGGCACGGGCCAGGTGTGGGTGTCATCGTCCACGCCCATCGCCCGGCGCACGACGCGCCCTTCGGTGCTGGAGGAATCTGGCAACGCCACGCGGCCTTCCTCTGTGATAAGCCACTGCGTGCCCTCGGATTCCACCAGTGCGGCGCGCTCCTCACCGAGGCTTTTCTGCTCGGGCTCAGCAAGGACAATAACCTCCTGCGACGCTACTTGGTGGCCGCCGATGCTGGTCGGGTTTTCTGTAGACGGCGCCTCATCCTTGCCGGCCAAACACGCTACCCATCGCTGCTGGGGATTCTCGCCTGCCGCCGCGAGGTACCCAGGAGCATCCGAGATACCCACCGGTGAGCCCAGTAGCGCTTCTTGCAGGTGCTCATCCCCAATGGTCTGCGCCTCGACCGCCTGCCCGGCGATTATGCGCGCCGACGCCAAGTTGAAGACTGGGTGGTAGGTGTCGTTGACATCCACAAAGAGCTGGCCCTGCTCCGAGCGCACAATCGGCGCATCACCCGGCTGCGGGCTCGGCTGCAGCCATGCCAACATACCGGACCCCACCGCAAGGAAGGCGACGCCGACCCCGCCGAAAAGGAGCGCTTTGCGGCGCCTAGCCAATGGATCGTGAATCATGCGGATATCGCCTAAGACAAGCCCATGCTCGACGCGGCGGCGCAAGAATTTATGGCCCGATACCTGGGCCTTGGTAGTAGGCAGCGGACGTGCCATGATTTCCCCCGAAAAGTCTGTGTACACCCAGCACACAGGCTATCCCAGGTAAGCACTGGCTGCCACTTGGGCGCTAGTCAGCGCTGCGCCTTTCGCGGGTGACCTCAGCGCGAGCGGCCAGCTGGTCAGCCGCCGGATAATCAACGGCGACCAGCGATAGCCCCTTTGCCGGGGCCACGGGGATGCTCGACGAGCGCTTCGTCTCCTGCAGCAGTGCCGCGGCGAAGTCGGCATCGCGGCGCCCCTCCCCCACGCGCAGGCAACAGCCCACCAGCGAGCGCACCATCGACCAGCAGAACGCATCGGCACTCACGCGGGCCTCAAAAAGCTCCGGTTCTTCGGGCGTAGAAACGTCGCGCCAGGAAAATTCCTGCAATTCACGGATTGTTGTGGCATTCGGCTTGGCCTTACAAAAGGCCGCAAAATCGTGCAGGCCTACCAGGGCGGTAGCGGCGTCCTGCATGGCATCGATATCCACCGGCTTAATCCATTCGGCCGTATCCCGCGCCCGCGTCGGCAGCGCGCCGCGCGGATTGGTAGTAATCCGATAAATATAGTGCCGACGCAGCGCCGAAAACCGCGCGTCAAAACCCGCGGGTGCGAACTCGCACCCGTGTACTCGAACATCTTCTGGCAGAAGCTTTGCTAGCCGACGCACCAGCTTCGCCGGCTCCCCCGCCACTGAGCGCTGATCCAGCAGCTCCGTGGGGACGTCCACGTGCGCCACCTGGCCACGAGCGTGGACGCCGGCATCCGTGCGCCCAGCTACGGTAAGCGGCACCTCCGTGCGCGCAATCATCGCGAGCTTCTCTTCGAGCACGCCTTGCACCGTGCGCAGGCCACCCTTCTGCTTGGCCCAGCCATGAAAGTCCGTGCCGTCATAAGCCAAGTCCAGGCGCAGGCGAACGAACCCGTCCGCCGGCCCTTCGGGGGAGGTCGATGCTGCATCTGTCATAGTGGGCTTCATGCTACCGGAGTGTTGACTGCCCGCCGGCGCTGGGTCTGGGTCGTTCGTGCGCTGAGCCCTGGTTGGGTGCGGACATGAAAAAGCCGCCGCCCTCCCACGGGTGGGAAAGGCGGCGGCCACGCGCTAGGGCCGAAGGGAAATTACTTCTCCTCGGACTCCTCAGCTGCGGTCTCCTCGGCAGGTGCCTCGGTCTCAGCAGCCTCGTCTGCCTTAGCTTCCTCAGCCTCAGCGGCCTTGGATGCGGCAGCGCGGGTAGCGCGATTAGCCTCAGAAGTCACGGTCTCCTCGAGAACGAGGGAGATCTGGGACATCGGGGCGTTGTCGCCGGTGCGGTTATCCAGCTTGATGGTGCGGGTGTAGCCACCCTCACGGTTCTCAAACTTCGGGGCAACCTCGTCGAACAGGTAAGAAACAACATCCTTGCGCGGGATGAGCTTCAGAACTGCGCGGCGGTCAGCAACGGTGCCGGACTTAGCCTTGGTGATGATCTTTTCGATGTACGGGCGAAGGACCTTCGCCTTGGCATCGGTGGTCTTGATAGCGCCGTGCTCGATCAGGCTGGCTGCCAAGTTGCTCAGCATGTGAGCCTGCTGCTTGGCGGAGCCGCCGAGACGGGCACCCTTCTTAGGGGTTGGCATTGTGTACTCCTCGTATGCGGTAAAAGTTGAGCGCGCGGCAATTAGGTCATTGCCGCAAGTCAGCGGGGTTCTTTACTCGGAATCCTCAGCAGCCGGATCCTTGAAATCACCGGTTTCTGCGTCGTAGCCCTCGAGCTGGGTCGGGTCGAAGTCCTCAGGGGTGTCCTTGAGAGCCAGGCCCAGGTTAGCCAGCTTGATCTTTACCTCATTGATCGACTTCTGGCCGAAGTTGCGGATATCCAGCAGGTCGGACTCGGTGCATTCAGCGAGCTCGCCCACGGTGTGGATCTCCTGACGCTTCAGGCAGTTATAAGAGCGGACGGAGAAGTTCAGGTCCTCGATCGGCATGCCATAAGCAGCGATGTACTCGGTCTCCTGCGGGGAGGGTCCGATCTCGATGCCTTCGGCAGCGTTGTTCAGCTCGCGGGCCAGGCCGAAGAGCTCGACCAGGGTGCCGCCGGCGGAAGCCAGGGCATCGCGTGCAGAAATCGAGTTCTTGGTTTCGACGTCGATGGTCAGCTTGTCAAAGTCGGTGCGCTGCTCAACACGAGTTGCCTCGACCTTGTAGGAGACCTTGAGGACCGGGGAGTAAATCTGGTCGACCGGGATGCGGCCGATCTCACCGGAGGTAGGAGCGGCTGGGACATAGCCACGGCCGCGCTCGACGACGAGCTCAATGTCCAGCTTGGCGGTGTCATTCAGGGAAGCGATGTGCAGATCCGGGTTGTGGATCTCCACGCCAGCCGGCGGCTGGATATCGCCCGCGGTGACATCGCCTGGGCCTTCCTTGCTCAGGTACATAACAACCGGCTCATCGGAGTCGGAAGAAAGCACCATGCTCTTGATGTTCAAGATGATCTCGGAAACGTCTTCCTTCACACCGTTGATGGTGGTGAACTCGTGGAGAACACCATCGATCTTGATGGAGGTTACCGCTGCACCCGGAATGGAGGACAGCAGGGTGCGACGCAGCGAGTTACCGAGGGTGTAACCAAAGCCCGGCTCGAGCGGTTCGATAACGAACTTGGAACGAGACGAGTCGATGAATTCCTCGGTGAGCTGAGGACGCTGGGAAATGAGCATTGAAATTCTCCTTTTCGGCGACCGCTATTTGACGCCGGTAGAGGGGTAAAAATCTTCGGGATTGAAGATTCCTGGTTATCCGCCAGGCCATTACAGGCCGTGCGGTATAACAGTTTACTTCGAGTAAAGCTCGACGATGAGCTGCTCCTGCAGCGGAATGTCGATCTGAGCGCGCTCGGGCAGCTGGTGCACGAGGATGCGCAGGGTATCAGGAACAACCTGCAGCCATGCCGGTACGTTGGCATCGATGAGGGCGTCCTGAGCATCTTCGAACCATTCCATCTTCTTGGAGCGGTCACGGACATCGATGATGTCGTACTGGGTGACCTTGTAGGAAGGAACGTTGATGTTCTTGCCGTTCACGGTGAAGTGACCGTGGGAGACAAGCTGGCGAGCCTGGCGGCGGGTGCGTGCCAGACCTGCACGGTAAACTACGTTGTCCAGGCGGGACTCGAGCAGGATAACCAGGTTATCGCCGGTCTTGCCCGGGAGGCGGTTGGCCTCTGCGTAGTAGCGACGGAACTGACGCTCCAGCACACCGTAGGTGTACTTTGCCTTCTGCTTCTCCTGCAGCTGCAGCAGGTACTCAGATTCCTTGATGCGGTTGCGGCCAGCCTGTCCCGGTGGGTACGGGCGGCGCTCGAATGCCATATCGCCGCCGACCAAGTCGACGCGAAGACGGCGGGATACGCGGGTAGCGGGGCCAGTGTAACGAGCCATTTTCTTACCTCTTCCTTTCCCTTAAACCTTGCGACGCTTGGTCGGACGGCAGCCGTTGTGCGGCTGTGGGGTTGCATCCGTGATCGAGGAAACCTCGAGGCCTGCAGCCTGCAGGGAACGGATGGCGGTCTCGCGGCCGGAGCCCGGACCCTTGACGAATACGTCAACCTTCTTCATGCCATGATCCATTGCCTTGCGTGCAGCATTCTCGGCTGCCATCTGAGCGGCGAACGGAGTGGACTTACGGGAACCCTTGAAGCCAACGTGGCCGGAGGATGCCCAAGAGATAACAGCACCGGTCTGATCGGTGATCGAGACGATGGTGTTATTGAAGGTGGACTTGATGTATGCGTGGCCGAGGGCCACATTCTTCTTTACGACGCGACGGCCGGAACGGCGCGCGCCGGAACGAGTCTTTGGAGGCATGAATTACTTCTTCTTTCCTGCGATCGTCTTCTTCGGACCCTTACGAGTGCGCGCATTGGTCTTGGTGCGCTGGCCACGTACAGGCAGGCCACGGCGGTGGCGCAGACCCTTGTAGCTTCCGATTTCAATCTTGCGGCGGATATCAGCCTGAACCTGACGGCGGAGGTCACCCTCAACCTTCCAGGTAGCCTCAATTGCGTCACGGAGCGCCGACAGCTGGTCATCATCCAGGTTGTCAGTGCGCAGGTCAGGAGAAATGCCAGTCTTTTCTAGCAGTTCCTTGGCACGGGTTGGACCGATGCCGTAGATGTAGGTGAGAGCGACCTCCATGCGCTTATTGCGGGGGAGGTCAACACCAGCTAGACGTGCCATATGGCGTGTCCTTTCGGGTTGTTACGGCGGTTTTCTCCCCATCCGTCCCGCTCCATGCAACGCTTCGCCCGGACCGTGCCGGGAATCCTTGGGTTGCTTACCAGTGCGGGCTCAGGCCACCGTAGCCTGAGGTGGACAGAGTGAACCTACGGGTTCACCCTTGGGTGAGGAGGCTTACTGTCTTTACTTGTAGCGGTAGACGATGCGTCCGCGGGTCAGGTCATAAGGAGACAGCTCTACAACCACACGGTCCTCTGGGAGGATGCGAATGTAGTGCTGACGCATCTTGCCAGAAATATGTGCAAGAACCTTGTGTCCATTGTCGAGCTCGACACGGAACATTGCGTTGGGCAAAGGCTCGATAATGCGGCCTTCTACCTCGATTGCGCCTTCCTTAGCCATAACCTCTACTTTTCTGGCGACGGACAAGTGTGCCGTCACCTGCATGTTTGTTGTCTACTGCGGTGGCGTATCCGCGCCAGGCTCGCTGACGCTATACACCGACTTAACAGCATACGCTGCAGCGACACGTTTTCCAAACCGCTGCGCTTTCCGACGCCCCGCTCACTCGCCCGTCCCTCACCTTAAGCCAGCAAAATCCCCCGAACCGATTCTCCTTCTCGGGAGCTGGTTCGGGGGATGAGGCTTTCGCTTAAGCGCGGGCCTTAGTAGATAAAGACCTTATCGCCAACCTGCACATTATCCCAGTAGCGCTTTGCAGCGTCTGGTGGCAGGTGAACGCAACCATTGGAGTCTACGGCCGGGTCATCCAGGTGGAAGGCGTGACCGTTATTGGTGAAGTAGATGGAGTACGGCATCGGCGCGTTATTGAACTCGCGGGAAATCTCATGCTCTACCTTGCGGGTCACGTGGAAAGTGCCACGTGGGGTTTCCTGACCGCGCATGCCGGCGGACATTGCCGGGGACACGTAGGACACCTTGCCGCCATCCTGCAGCCAGGTGCGTCGACCATTCAGGTCGACACAAACCTTCGCATCGGCCGGGCACGGGCCACGGTCGAACTGGTTGGCGCGGCGCTGTGCTTCCGCCTTGCGTGCCGCAGCCTCAGAGCGAGCCTTCTCGGCAGCGACGCGCTCAGCGTTGGCGCGAGCAGCGGCCTCGCGGGCCTTGCGCGCTTCCTCATTCTTCTGTGCAATCAAGCCTGGGAAGAGGAATTCTACGGCGCCGTCCACAGCGGTCTGGACGCTAGGTGCCAGTTCCGGGGAGAACTTCTCTGCTTGGTCCAGGATCTGGTTGCGGGTATTCCAGGCCTGCTCGCGGCTCTGGCCGTAGAAGTTATCCAGCTGCTTCTTTGCCTCAGCGGTGAGCTGATCCAGGCCGGACTGGGAAGAGAACTGAGCGAGGTCGGAGTTTGCCTTGGAGCTGAGCTGATCCAGGTTCGGCATCTCCTGGGCGGTAGCGGCAGGAGCCGCAATGGTGGTGCTCAAGGCCACCACGCCAGCGACTGCGGGCGCTGCAACCGTGGCACGGATCTTGCGGAAGCTAAATTTAGACATGGCTGTGAGTATAAACCTTTCAGGGGCATATGCCTAGTGCAACAGGCATATCGGGGAATAAATGTCAGTAGCGGCGGGTAAGAATACGGGGCCCATCGGCGGTCGCGGCCACCGTATGCTCCCAGTGAGCGGCAAAGGAGCCATCGAGGGTAACGACCGTCCAGTCATCCTCTAGCACGGCAGAATCCTCTGTGCCCAAAGTTAGCATGGGTTCAATAGCTAGGACGGAACCTTCTTGGATCAGCGGGCCGCGGCCCGGGCGGCCCTCGTTGGCCAGGTAAGGATCCTCGTGCATGGTGCGTCCGATGCCGTGACCGCCATAGCCATCCACGATGAAAAGATCCACGCCGAACTTCTGCTCGGCCCGGCGGGTGGCTTGCTCTAGGGCATGGGAGACGTCGGTAAGCAGATTGCCCGGAACCATAGCCTGCATGCCCTCCATAAGGACATACTCGGTGGCCCTATTGAGGGCCGCGACATCAGCATCGAGCTCACCCACTGCAAAGGACCAAGCGCTATCGCCTACCCAACCATCGAGCGTGGCACCGCAATCGATGGACACCAAGTCGCCTTCTGCCAGGATGGTTTCCTCATCCGGAATGCCGTGCACGATGACGTCATTAACGGAAGCACAGATGGAGCCCGGAAATCCTTCGTACCCCTTGAAGGTGGGATAGGCGCCGGCATCGCGAATGGTCTGCTCAGCCACCGCATCCAGCTCGAGGGTAGATACGCCAGACGCCGCAGCAGCGCGGACTTCCTGCAGTGCCTTGCCAACAATCTCGCCGGCGGCCTGCATGGCGTCTAGCTCGCCCGGGGTGCGGGCGGGGATGCGCTTACTGCGGCGTCGAAAAGCCATGCTTACTTACCCAGTGCTTCCATCGCACGGGCGTTGATTTCCTCCACGGCGCCTTCGGCCTTGATGGAGATGATGGCATCGCCGTAGTGCTCGATAAGCGGGAAGGTTTCCTCGCGGTAGACACCGAGGCGGGTGCGGATAGTCTCCTCATTATCGTCGGCGCGGCCACGGGCCATCATGCGCTCAACAACAACATCCTCAGAGACCTCGAAGTTGAGAACTCCGTCGAGCTTCTCGCCCTTCTTAGCAAGCAGCTCCTCCAAGATGTCTGCTTGCTCGGTGGTACGTGGGAAGCCATCCAGCAGGAAGCCATTCTTGGCGTCATCCTGATTAAGGCGGTCCTCGACCATACGGGCGGTGACGTCGGTAGGTACCAGCTTGCCTGCATCGATGTAGGACTTTGCCTCTACACCCAGCGGAGTGCCTTCGCCAATATTGGCGCGGAACAGGTCGCCGGTGGAGATGTGCGGAACGTTCAGCTTCTCGCTGAGGATAGCTGCCTGGGTGCCCTTGCCGGCACCGGGAGGTCCTAGAAGTACAAGACGCATTACTTAAGTAGTCCTTCGTAGTTGGATTGCAGTAGCTGGGACTCGATCTGCTTGACCGTAGTCAAGGCGACGGAGACCATAATCAGGATGGCCGTACCACCAAAGGCGGAGGTGCCGCTGGCGGAGGAGCTGCCTACGCCGAGGTCCAAGAGGATATTCGGCAGGATGGCGATAAGTGCCAGGTACAGGGCACCCACGCACAGCAGACGGTTCATCACATAACCAAGGTACTCCGCGGTCGGACGGCCCGGGCGAATACCCGGGATAAAGCCGCCGTACTTCTTCATATTATCCGCCTGCTCAGCCGGATCGTACTGGACCGAGACATAGAAGTAAGCGAAGAAGATGGTCAGGACGAAGTACAGCACGATGTACTGCCAGGAGGAAGGTGCCTGCAGGTGCGCGATGACATTGCGCTGCCACCAGTTATCCGGGGTGCCGGGGGAGCCAGAGTTCACAATCTGGGTAATGAGGACCGGCATGTAGATAAGGGAGGAAGCGAAGATGACCGGGATAACGCCGGCCTGGTTGACCTTCAGCGGCAGGTAGGTAGAGGAACCACCGTACTGGCGGCGGCCGACCATGCGCTTTGCGTACTGCACCGGAATGCGGCGCTGGCCCTGCTCGATGAAGGTAATGCCAACAACTAGGACGACCAAGCCGGCTACCACCATGGCGAAGACGAGTCCACCATTGTTCTGCAGGATGCTTGCACCATCGGTGGGCAGGCGGGTTGCGATACCAGCGAAGATGAGCAGGGACATGCCGTTACCGATGCCCTTTTCGGTGATGAGCTCACCCATCCACATCACCAGTACAGCGCCGGAGGTCATGGTGATGACCAAGACGATGAGAGTGAAGAAGTTTCGGTCATCTGCCAAGACCGGTACGCCCTGGCCCAGCAGCTGCTCGCGGTCTGCCAGCGCGACGATGCCGGAGGATTGCAGCAACGCCAACGCGAGGGTCAGGTAGCGGGTGTACTGGGTCATCTTGGCCTGACCGGACTGGCCTTCCTTCTTCAATTCCTCAAAGCGAGGAATGACCACGGTCAGCAGCTGCACAATAATGGACGCCGTAATGTACGGCATGATGCCGATAGCGAAGATCGACAGCTGCAGCAGCGCACCACCCGAGAAGAGGTTGATGACGGAGTAAAGGTCTCCGGACTGCTCGGTCAACTGGCGCAAACGGCCAGCAATAGACGCATAGTCAACACCCGGAGACGGGATCTGTGCACCGACGCGGTACGCGATGATCATCACGATGGTGAAGATGATCTTCTTACGTAGGTCGGCATCCTTGAAAGCCTGGACAATGGCGGACACTACAAAATCCTCCTGGCCTACCGCTGCCGAACGCAAAATCTAGGGAGGGTTTCGCGTTCACACACGGAGGTGGAAACTCATCTACCCCTAGGAAACCACACCCCCTGAGCCAGAAAGCTTAGGGGAAATTCAGGTTTCCTTCAGGGACGGTTGAACACTTATGACCCCATTACCCTACCAGCCTTACCCCACATAGCCACATTAAGACCCAATAGTGTGACCATGATTGCTTGATCTTTCGCGCGTTTTGCATCCGGGGTTTACCATGAGGGGTATTGCCCCCGCGCAATCCCCTTAAATAGTCTCCGACCTCACAGCCTTGCGCTTCGAGGCCGTTATTGGTGTGAACCAAATGTTTCGAAAGAAGTACTTATGAGCAAGAAATTCACGCCGATGACCGTTGCTGAGATCATCGACGTTTTTGTCCCTAGCCCCAACCCCTTCCGCTGGGAGGCCTTTGACGGGTCCGCGACCGGACCAGAAGACGCCCAATACAAGGTGACTATTAATAGCCTTGAGGGCCTCTCTTTTATTGCTACCCATCCCGGCGATGTCGGTTTTGCGCGTGCATATGTCACGGACGGCATCACGGTGCATGGCGATCACCCGGCCCACCCCTATGGAATTTTTGATGCGCTGCATGCCATGTATGACAAATTCCAGAAGCCGGATGTCAAGACCCTGGCGCGCGTTGTTCGCTCCCTAGCATCCATGGGCGCCTTCCAAATCCAGCCGGTCCCCGAGGTGGAGCGCGCTTCATGGCTGCGCCGCAAGCTACACGACGGCCTGTCCAAGCACTCGAAACAGCGCGATGCCGATGTCATTTCTGATCACTATGACGTTGGCAATGATTTCTACGAGCTGTTCTTGGGCGATTCGATGACCTACACCTGCGCCTACTACCCCTCCCCAGACGCCACGCTAGAGGAAGCGCAGGAAAATAAGTACCGCCTCATCTTTGACAAACTCCGCCTCAAAGAGGGCGACCGCCACTTGGATGTGGGCTGCGGCTGGGGCGGTATGGTGCGCTACGCGGCACGCCGCGGCGTGAAGTCCATCGGCGTCACCCTCTCCAAGGAACAGGCCGAGTGGGGCCAGCGCAAGATTGAGGAGGAAGGCCTCCAAGACTTGGCGGAGGTCCGCTTCATGGACTACCGCGATATCACCGAAGAGGGCTTCGATGCTATCTCCGCCATCGGCATTATCGAGCACATTGGCGTGAAGAACTACAACGACTTCTTCAAGTTCCTCCACGGCAAATTGAAGGTCGGTGGCCTGATGCTCAACCACAACATCACCTACCCGGATAATCACAAGACGCCCAAGGGCGGCTTCATTGACCGCTATATCTTCCCTGACGGCGAGCTCACCGGCTCCGGCAATGTCACCAAGGCCATGCAGGACAATGGCTTTGAAGTCATTCACACCGAGTCTCTGCGCTTTGATTACATGCGCACGCTGCACGATTGGTGCGAGAACCTGAAGGACAATTGGGACGAGGCCTGCGCAACCGTGGGCCTGCCCACCGCCCGCCTCTATGGCATTTATATGGCCGGATCTGAGTGGGGCTTTGAGCGCAATATCATCAACCTGTATCACTTCCTCGGCGTCAAGCTGGGCGAGGCCGGTTCCCGCGCCGGCGTTCCCGAGCGCCGCTGGTGGGAAGATAGCCGCTTTTAAGGAGGGGTGTCATGACTCTCATTGATAACCTGCGTGAACGCCTCGCCGCCGCCCAGCCGCGGCCGGTGGATGCCATGCCCATTGAGCCGGTGGGGTGGACGGCGCACCAGGAGGGCGTCGATAAGCTGCTGGCGAGCTTCCGTGCTGTCCCGGCCGGAAAGCGCGTGCGCCTAGCTAAGAAGACCTCCAACCTCTTCCGTAGCCGCAGCGAGGAGCAGGAGGGCCTCGATGTGTCCGGCCTTAGCGGCGTCATTGAGGTCGATCCAGTTGCCCGCACGGCCGATGTGCAAGGCATGTGCACCTATGAGGACTTAGTCGATGCCACCCTGCCCCATGGCCTCATGCCCTTCGTCGTACCGCAGCTTAAGACCATTACTTTGGGCGGTGCGGTAACTGGCATGGGCGTGGAATCCACCAGCTTCCGCAATGGTCTCCCACACGAGTCCGTGCTGGAGATGGATGTCCTTACCGGCACCGGGGAGATTCTCACCTGCTCCCGCGAAGACAACGTCGATCTCTTCCGCCTGTTCCCCAACTCCTATGGCTCGCTGGGCTACGCGGTGCGCCTCAAGATTGAGCTGGAACCCGTGCCCGCCTATGTAGAGCTGCGCGAAGAGCGTTTCCACACCGTGGAGGAGGCGAGCCGCGCGCTTGCCGACGTCGCCTCTTCCCACACCCACCGCGGCGAACCCGTCCACGGCCTCGACGGAGTGGTCTTCTCCGAGGACGAGGCCTACCTTGTCTTTGCCCGCTTCACTGACGAGGAGGGACCGACCTCCGATTACACGCGGGACAAGATTTACTACCGCAGCCTTCAGCACGCCTCTGGCATCCGCCGCGATCGCCTCACCATCCGCGATTACATCTGGCGCTGGGATACCGACTGGTTCTGGTGCTCGCGCGCCTTTGGTGCGCAGAACCCGAAGGTGCGCAAGGTGTGGCCGCGCGAGCTTCGCCGCAGCTCCTTCTATTGGAAGCTAGTCCGCCTCGACCGCAAGTACGAGCTGGAATATAACTTCATCAAAAAGCCGCACGGCAAGCCGCGCGCCGAGCGCGTGGTGCAGGATATTGAAGTCACCCCGGAGAACCTGCCAGACTTCCTCCACTGGTTCTTCAACGCCTCCGATATACAACCGGTGTGGCTGTGCCCTATCCGACTGCGAGATGGCGTAAACGAACTTGTTGGCACCGGCGACATTGCCTCTGACTCCGCTGACCCATGGCCGCTGTATCCGCTGCGCCCCGGACAAACCTGGGTCAACGTTGGCTTTTGGTCCGGCGTGGACGGGGATCATGTGGATCCCTCCGCTCCGAATAATGGCGCGTTCAACAAAGTCATCGAATCCAAGGTCAACGAGCTGGGCGGGCACAAGTCCCTCTACTCAGAGGCCTTCTATTCCCGGGAGAAGTTCGAAGAGCTCTACGGCGGCAACCTTCCCGCTACCATTAAGGCGGTTACCGACCCGGATGACCGCTTCCCCGGCCTATACGAAAAGACCGTGGACGAGGCCTAGGCCTTTCCTCCCCCCGCGGCTACTCTGGTGGGAGAAGCAAAAAGGGTGGAACGCCCTCCCCGAGCGTTCCACCCTCCTTTTTCGTCCCAAAGTCTCGGGACATTCGCGCTTTAGTAGGCAGCGGTGATGTTGTCGTAGCCGTTGATCTTCAGGGCGTCCATGACGCGCTGCACAGCTGCCTCATCCTTCTCCGGGTTGTAGGTCTCCGGGAAGGTCAGGTGAGCAGAGTGATCGTCCTTAAACTCGATTTTCATGAACTCGTGGCCGGCCTCCTGGGTAGCCAGGGCGAGCTCGCGCTGCACGGCCAGCTTACCGCTCTGCAGGTTGCCACCGTTGAACCCTGGGTCGACCTCTTCGGCACCCTCTGCGTCACCGTTGATGACGTCTTCCTTGTCACCGGTGATACGGCCCTTTTCAGCGTGGGCGCCCGGCTGCTGGTCCTGCGCAGGCTGCTCACCAGCCTCGACCGGTGCGGTCTGGGCGTTCTCAGCAGGATCCGGCTGGGAGAGCTGTTCTTGGGCATCGACCGGGCCGGTAGAGCCAGCAAATGGCATGATGGCAGCAACTGCGGTTGCGAGCAGGGAAGAAACAGACGACATAAGAGGCTCCTTAACGTTAGATGATTTTCAACTAAGGATGACTGTAACACTCGTGAATATATATCGCTATACCACCAACCTTATTTATTTATAAAGGTTTGCTGTCAACAATGTTCACTGCCGAGTGCTGGCATTCGCCCCGCCCAACTATTCGCACCAACCCCGGTGCGTCCGTCATAAAGCACTAAAAATCCCCCTGCCCCGCGTGTGCGGAGAGGGGGATGAAATCTACCTAGAGGAGATTACTTGGTGTTGGCGGAACCGCCAGCAGCCTCGATCTTCTCTACAGCAGACTTGGAGAACTTGTCAGCGGTGACGTTCAACTTAACGTTGATGTCACCGTTGCCCAGAACCTTGACCGGCTTGTTAGCGCGGACCAGGCCGGCAGCTGCGATGTCAGCAACGGTGATGTCGCCGCCATCTGCGAACTTCTCAGCCAGGTCAGCTACGTTAACTACCTGGTACTCAACATGGTTCGGGTTCTTGAAGCCCTTCAACTTAGGCAGACGCATGTGGATCGGCATCTGGCCACCCTCGAAAGCAGCGGAAACCTGCTTACGAGCACCGGTGCCCTTGGTACCGCGACCAGCGGTCTTACCCTTGGATGCCTCACCGCGGCCGACGCGGGTCTTAGGCTTGTTTGCTCCTGCGGTTGGGCGCAGGTCGTGCAGCTTGATGATATCAGCCATGGTTTACTCCCCTGCCACTTCTTCGACGGTGACCAGGTGGCGAACCTTGTGAACCATACCGCGAACGATCGGGGTGTCCTGCTTAACTACGGAGTGACCGATGCGCTTGAGGCCGAGAGCCTCAATGTTCTTGCGGTGGTTCGGCTTGGTGCCCACCAGGCCCTTTACCTGTGTAATCTTCAGAGCCATTGCTTATGCCTCCTGACCTGCGCGCTTGCGCAGCATACGGGCCGGGGTGACCTCTTCGATGGACTTGCCACGACGTGCGGCAACCTCTTCAGGGCGGACCAGCTGCTTGAGGCCGTCCACGGTAGCGCGGACGACGTTGAGTGCATTGTCGGAGCCCAGGGACTTCGACAGGATGTCCTGCACGCCAGCGCATTCGAGCACTGGACGAGCAGCACCACCAGCGATAACACCGGTACCAGGTGCGGCAGGCTTCATCATGACGATGCCAGCTGCGTCGCGACCCTCAACCGGGTGGGTGATGGTGCCGGCAATCATCGGAACGCGGAAGAAGTTCTTGCGAGCCTCTTCAGCGCCCTTCTGGATTGCGGCCGGGACTTCCTTGGCCTTGCCGTAGCCAACGCCAACCTGACCCTGGCCGTCACCAACGACGACGAGGGCGGTGAAGGACATGTTGCGGCCACCCTTAACGGTCTTGGAGACGCGGTTGATGGTCACAACGCGCTCGATGTACTTATCGCGCTCGTTGTCCTGCTGGTTACGACGATCGTTGCGGCGGCCGTTGCCACCGCGGTTGTTCTTGTTGTTCTCGGCGGAGCGTCCGCCGTCACGCTGTTCACGGTCCGACATTAGGCGTTCCTTCCGTTGATGTTTCCGTTGACGATGATCATTAGAACTTCAGACCACCTTCACGTGCGGCGTCAGCCAGCGCAGCGACGCGGCCGTGGTACTTGTAGCCTGCGCGGTCAAATACGACGTGCTCGATGCCAGCGGCCTTAGCGCGCTCGGCAACCAGCTCGCCTACCTTGGCAGCCTTGGCCTTCTTATCGCCCTCGAGTGCACGAACGTCCGCCTCCATGGAGGATGCGGAGACCAGGGTGTGGCCTGCCAGGTCATCGATGACCTGTACGTGCATGTGACGGGAGGAGCGGTGAAGAACCAGGCGCGGTGCCTCAGGGGTGCCACGCAGGGTCTTACGGATACGGAAGTGACGGCGTGCGCGTGCTTCGCGACGACGAGAGGAAATGTCCTTGCCGACTGGAGTGCGCTTGGTGTTTTCAGTGTTTGCCATTGCTTACTTACCCGTCTTTCCGACCTTGCGACGGATCTGCTCGCCCTCGTAGCGAATACCCTTGCCCTTGTAAGGATCGTCCTTACGCAGACGACGGATATTTGCGGCGATCTGTCCGACTAGTTGCTTGTCAATACCGGTAATGGACAGCTTGGTTGCGCCGTCCACTGCGAAGGTAATTCCCTCCGGAGCCTCGATGAGGATCGGGTGGGAGTAGCCCAGGCTGAATTCCAGGTCCTTACCCTTCTGCTGGACACGGTAGCCGACACCGAAGATTTCCATCTTGATGGTGTAGCCCTCGGTCACGCCAACAACGGCGTTGTTCAGCAGGGAGCGGGACAGACCGTGCAGAGCACGGTGCTTGCGGTGGTCATCAGGGCGGGAGACGGACAGTACGCCGTCTTCCAGGTTGATGGCGATAGGCTCTGGAACGTTAACGCTCTGGGTGCCCTTTGGGCCCTTAACCTCAACGTCTTGGCCGTTGATCTTGATTTCGACGCCGTTCGGTACGGCGATTGGTGCTAGACCGACTCGAGACATGTGTCAAACCTCCCTTTACCAGACGTAGGCGAGAACTTCTCCGCCTACGCCCTTCTCCTCAGCCTGACGGTCAGTCAGCACGCCGTGGGACGTGGAAATGATAGCCACGCCCAGGCCGCCCAAGACCTGTGGCAGTTCGGTGGACTTTGCGTACACACGCAGACCCGGCTTAGACACGCGACGCAGGCCAGACAGGGAGCGCTCGCGGTTGTTGTACTTCAGCTCGAGGGACAGGGTGTGGCCCTCGACGGTGTAGTCAGCGATGTAGCCTTCCTGCTTCAAGATGTCGGCAATGTTTGCCTTCAGCTTGGAGGTAGGCATCGACACGGTGTCATGGTGCGCATTACTTGCGTTGCGCACGCGCGACAGCATGTCGGCAATAGGATCAGTCATAGTCATATGAGTGACCGTGTACCTTTCTCGTTGCGGTTCCCGTGCTCACCAAAGCGTTCTCCGTGTGATTTCGGGCTACTCACGCTCCCTACGGTCAATACCGTAAGGCGCTCGCCACCCTTTGATTCAGACAACGGTCCGCTATCTACGGCGAGGGGCCTACAACAAAGTTGATGTTCAGTTCTTGCATCGGCTCGGCGCTTTCTGCAGCTCAGCGCGCCAAAATCCGTAATGATTGGGGCACGCTGACGCCTCGGCGCAAGCACGAGGTACTATGCTACGCCATAACCTGCGGTTTTCCAAATAGTCTTGTGCCTTCATTAGAGTCGAGACCAGCACGAACGTGAATAAGGAGATGGTGATGAGCCAAACACACGAGGACCCCATCCAATCCGCACACGAGTGGCTCGAAGAAGCCGCCCGTCACCTCGGCCTCGATCCCCAGGAGGCGACCGCACTCACCCGCGAAATCCTGGACCTCACCAAGGACGTCGCGCACAAGCGCTCCCGCCCCGCGGCCCCACTTACTGCCTTCCTCGTGGGACTAGCTTCCGGCAACGCAGAGGAAGCCCGCAGCAATATCGATGTCCTGAAGCAGGAGCTGCAGTAATGGCCGGCCGCAAGAACTCTACTTTTGCCGTCACCAAGGTCCGCCTGGGAGATGGCCTGCAGGTCGATACCCGCGCCGATACCGTCGCCGGCGAGGAGCCCCTGGAAATCCGCGCGGGCGGCCAGACCATCACCACCACCATGCGCACTCCCGGCCATGACATTGAGCTGGCGCATGGATTCTTGCATTCAGAGGGCCATATTGCTTCGCTTAGCGACGTCACCGAGGCCCGCTACTGCGCCGGCGCCACCGTCAACGGCATGAATACCTACAACCTGCTCGACATCGATCTGGCGAAGAAGAATGTGCTGGATCTGAGCGATCTTCGGTTGACCACCACAAATTCTGCCTGCGGAGTATGCGGCACCTCTTCTATCGAGGCTTTGACTAAGCAGACCCGCTACCCGATTCCGCATATACCAGTGGACCCCTATGTCGTCGCCAAGCTGCCAGACAAGCTTCGGGCCGAGCAGAAGCAATTTAAAAAGACCGGCGGCATCCACGCCGCCGGTGCGTTCACCTTAGACGGTGAACCGGTAGTCATCCGCGAGGACATCGGCCGTCACAATGCCGCAGATAAGGTCATCGGCCACCTCCTATTAGAGGAACGACTCCCCGCCGATGACCTCATTTTGGTGATGAGCTCGCGCGCCAGCTTCGAGCTCGTCCAAAAGGCTACGATGGCCGGCTTTGGCATGCTGGTTGCCGTCAGCGCCGCCTCCTCCCTGGCCGTAGAAACGGCCCGCGAAACCGGCATGGCGCTCGTCGGCTTCGCCCGCGGCGACCGCTTTAATCTGTATTCCGGCGAGCTCGCCTAATCGCGGTAGGCCTCCGGCCCGCGGTTAAGCCAGGCGTATACGCCGCCAACCAATAGGCCGCCACCGATGAAGTTGCCGATCCATACCAGGATCCAATTGAGAGCTACGTTGCCGGCGGTCAGAGTTGCAGGCACCGGATCGGAGGCGAATAGCGTGATGCTAAACAAGCAGAAGTTCGCGATAACGTGCTCCAAGCCCAACGCTACAAAGGCTCCGATAATCGGGATGATGACAAAGAACTTTGAAGCCGCATCCTTGGCAAAGATGGCACCGACGATGCCCATGTTGACCACGAAGTTCGCGGCGATGGCCTCTACCAGCATGCCTTGCGGGGACTTGATGAGCTTGCCTTCAGAAACCGTCACCAGCAGGTGCGAAGGATCCAAGTCAGCAAATTTGGCGGACATCGCCATAATGGCGGCAAAGATGATCGCCCCCACCAGGTTGAAAATGGTGGTAATAAGCAGCAAGTAAAAGGCCTTGCCCCATGCCACGTGTTTATTGCTGGCGGCATAGACCATGTACATCATGTTGCCGGTAGCCAGATCCGCACCCAAGAGCAAAATGGCGAATAGGCCTACGCCGAAAAATAGGGCAAAAGCCACGGAGCCCATTCCCGGCGCAACGCCGTTGACGGCTTGGCCTACCACACCGGCGAAGGCGGTACCGATGCACAGGTACACGCCGGCCAAAGTAGCACGAACTGCAAAGCGAGCGAAGGATTCATCTAATAAGGTGACCTTCTTGACAGCCGCCGCCTTTGCGGCATCATTGAGAGACATCTTTTACCTCATTAATTAGAGCGAATTAAATCGCTCTAATCTTATCGTGACCACCTGATTCCGCGTCAATTCCGGGTATGCATACCCCTGCGTTGTAAGCTAGAGCTTTCCTATAACCCTTAATTTCTCTTCGGAGGTCGCATGGATTCCCACTACCGGCCGCGGAGGGAACCGAATCGGCTTCCCGCTCATGGGCGCCGGAGCGTTCCATCGCGATCCGACCGCACAGATGCTGATCGCCAATGGCGCCAGACCGAAACGCGCACCCGCCAACAACAGCGCCGCCGCCCACCGCGCCGCATTGAGGACACATCGCTTCCCCGGCACCGCCGCAAACCCACCCTGTGGGAGCGGATCAAAAGGGTATGGAAGTCCTCTGGCATCCTTCGCGTGGTTATCGGCATCGTCGCCACCGTGTTACTCGCTAGCACAATTAACCGCGTGGTCAAGCCTCCAGAGGGACTAGAGACCAATGAAGTCACCGCAGAAGAGGCGCCTGCCATCGACCCTTCACCTGCGGTCGAGCTCTTCATCCCGGCTATTGAGGTCCATGCCGATTTCCAGGACGGCTCCTGCCGTGTAGTTAACGGCGCCATCAATCCGGATTCCATGAATAAGGCCTGCACCTATACAGCCGAAGACCGTCCTTATTCACTGCCGGGCACGACGGCCCAGGACATCGTAGTCATCGCCGGGCATACGGGTGCGGGCGTGCCAGGCGTATTCAATAACCTCTACGATGGCTCCGCCAATGAGCACAAGGTTCATCTGGGAGACAAGCTCTACGTACGCACCCAAGACTCCGGGCAGAACTGGCTCATCTATACCGCAACTGACCTGCACGACCCTGATAAGCAAGGCCTGTCTGACGACGCCTCTATCTGGGGCGATGGCCCCATGCCCGGCCGCCTACTCACCATCAGTTGTATCCAACCTGCGAATCCGCTGGAGCCAGCGGTGCGCAACGCGGTCGTCGGCTGGCAGTATGAGGGCACCACGCGCACAGAGGCCGAAAGCGCTTAAGCCAGGCCCGCACACGCCAGCGCCTCCGCATCTTTGAAATCAAGATGCTCGGTAAAACTAGAAAATCCCAACGCCCCTTCCGGGGAGTTGGGATTTTTAGCGCTCTATTTACTTGAACGGGAAGCCGAGCTCGCGCAGGAGCTTGCGGCCCTCGTCGTCGTTAGTAGCGGTGGTAACGACGGTGATGTCCATACCACGAGGGCGATCGATCTTGTCGATGTCGATCTCGTAGAACATGGACTGCTCGGACAGGCCGAAGGTGTAGTTGCCGTGGCCGTCGAACTGCTGATCAGACAGGCCGCGGAAGTCACGAATACGTGGCAGCGCGATGGTCAGCAGGCGGTCCAAGAACTCCCACATACGGTCGCCGCGCAGGGTAACGCGTGCGCCGATGGGCATGCCCTCACGAAGCTTGAAGTTCGCGATGGACTTCTTAGCACGACGCAGCTGCGGCTTCTGACCGGTAATAGCGGTCAGGTCCTCGAGTGCGCCGTTGATGACCTTGGAGTCACGTGCGGCTTCGCCAACACCCATGTTGACGACGACCTTGGTGACACCAGGGATCTGCATGACGTTGTCGTACTTGAACTCGTCATTCAGGGACTTGCGGATTTCCTCGCGGTAGCGAGTCTTCAGACGCGGGGTGTAGTTCTCGCTCATTTTTAGATGTCCTTCCCGTTGCTACGCGCGATACGGACCTTCTTGCCGTTCTCGTCGAAACGGTAGCCCACGCGGGTCGGGTTGCCTTCGGAGTCAACGATCGCAACGTTAGACACGTGGATCGGAGCTTCCTGGGTAACGATTCCGCCGGACTCGGCGCCACGCTCGGCAGCAGAGTTTGCGACGTGCTTCTTGATGCGGTTAACGCCCTCTACGAGGACCTTTTCACGCTTTGGGTATGCCTCGATGACCTTGCCCTTCGCGCCCTTATCTGGGCCCGAAATGACGATCACCATATCTCCCTTATGGATCTTCATAAGACTAGATCACCTCCGGTGCGAGAGAAACGATCTTCATGAAACGCTTGTCACGAAGTTCGCGAGCAACCGGTCCGAAGATACGGGTACCACGAGGCTCGCTATCGCCCTTGAGAACAACTGCAGCGTTCTCGTCAAAGCGAATGTAGGAGCCGTCTGGACGACGGGTTTCCTTCTTCGCGCGGACGATAACTGCCTTTACAATGTCGCCTTCCTTGACGTTGCCACCTGGGACAGCGTCCTTGACAGTCGCGACGATGACGTCGCCGATGCCAGCGGAGCGTCGGACAGAGCCGCCGAGAACGCGGATGCACAGCAGTTCACGTGCACCAGAGTTGTCGGCGACGCGCAGACGCGATTCTTGCTGAATCACTATGGGTCTCCTGACCTGGATTGATGTGCGGTAAGATTTCCGTCCTTGCCACACGCGGTCTACAAACTTACGATGCTCAAGCCTTTACAACAGACTGTGCCGAAGGGTCTCGGACCGGCGGTTCGGAAACGCACCGCTACGGGCCGACCAGCTTTTGCAACCTATACATTCAACCACACGTCAGCGCCCATACCAAAACACCGCTTAGCGCTTGCCGACGCCCCCTCTCTCTTCCCAAATTATTTTCGCCAACACCCCCACTTACCCCTTGGCCTCTGATTTCGAATGCAGCGACACGCATATATGACGAAGTTGACCGCACTATCTGCACTTACATACAGCATCATACCGACCCTTAGTGCAATTTCAGTCACACAGCTGTTCTATTTTTCTAGGTTTTCCACAGTCGCAACGCATGAAAATTACAGTTAACTGCCGTTTTTCGCGTGACAACTGTGAACCTTGTGACTATTGTGATTGGCGTCGAGAACGACTCGTATCTTTTGGCGCGTACCTCCACCGGATGCGCGTAACAACACATTCCCTAAAGGAGAAACACATGAAGCGTTTGCCACAGACTCTGACCGCTGCAGCACTGACCGGCGCGCTCGCCTTCGGCGGCGCAGCTGTTGCCCAGGCTCAGATTCCGGATCCAGTCGAGGACAAGCCTTTGACCGAGATGCCGACCCCGACCGCAGAGGAGGAGACCGGCGCTGAGGACGCCCCTGTCGAAGAGGGCGAAGGTGAAATCGAGCGCCACGATACCGCTGCCGATCCAATCAACGTCGATGGCGTTGATTACTTCAAGCAGGAAGACGGCTCTTGGCTGTCTAAGCCAGAAAATGGTAACCCTGTTCGCTTGACCGCTGAGCAGGCCGAAAAGTTCGTAAATGAACAGCAGGACACCAGCGACGTCCCAGCTCCGGCTACCAAGAAGGACGCTGAGGGCAACGAGTGGTACCAGAGCCTGAAGGATCCGGCTATCTACGTTAACGACCCGGCTAAGGTGAACGAAGAGATCACCGACGAGATGCGCGACGCTTACGCCAAGGCTTTCCCATCTGAGGATCCGAAGCCTGGCTTCGACAAGAAGAAGCTGGCTTGGTTGGCTCTTCCGGCTGCCCTGGTTATCGGTGGCATCACCTGGTACCTGTCCCAGGACGGCAAGACCTACGTCAAGGACGAGGCACGCAAGGGCCAGGAGCCAACCGCTGAGGAGAAGGCTGCTTCCGAGCAGATGCTGAACGCCAACAAGGATGAGGTTATTGCTCAGGGCGGCAAGCTGGCTGAGGGCGACGCCGCTCAGGCTGGCGCACCGGCTGCACCGGCTGCTGGCGAGGGCACCGACTCTGTTCGCGGCATGGCCGCTGAGACCGGCTCCAACTCCGTTGCACAGGCTCTGGCTGCTCTGGCCGTAGCTGCAATGGTTGCTGCTGGCGCCTTCGCTGCACGCCGCAAGTTCTTCGCTTAAGAAAGAACTCCCCTACTGAGTAGGGTCTGAAACTGAGACTGGCTGTGCCGGTCGGACTACGGTCCGGCCGGCACAGCTTTTTGTATGCCTGACTAAAACTGCGGTCACACAGAATCAAGGGCCCATCCGATTTAAGGCCGATCTGATCAGGCTGAATTGAGGTGGAAAAGGCCGATCTGAGGGGTGGTTTTCCTCAGATCGGCCTGATCACTATGGACCTAATGGGGTGGCCCTAAAATGATGGGCCCGAAAGCCCACCGTTGGCTTTTAAAGGATGCGCATTAAGACGCGGATTCGGAAGCCGGCGAGGCTGTCTGTGCAGGTACTGCGGCCGGCTTGGGGTCCACGGTAAAGATATCGGTGCCGGAGCCAATGAGCTCGCCGGGGCGGAAGGCCTCGGTAGGAATTACGGGGCCGGTCTTCTTGGAGTTGGAGACCACCACCGGGGTGGTTACCGGAAGGCCGGCGGCCTTGATGGCGTCGATATCGAATTCGGCAAGGATATCGCCTCGCTTGACTTCATCGCCCTTGGTGACGTGGGAGGTGAAGTGTTCGCCCTTGAGGTTTACCGTATCGAAACCAATGTGCATGAGGATATCGATATTTCCCACCGCTGGATCCTTGGTACGGATGGCGTAGGCGTGGTGGGAGGGGAAGGTGACGGTGATTTTGCCGTCGGCAGGCGCAACGAGCTTGCCCACGGTCGGCTCGATTGCCACACCCTGGCCCAGCTTGCCGCCAGCAAACATGGGGTCACTGACCTGGGACAGCGGTACGGCGGTGCCCTCCAGCGGGGAGAAGATGGTGCACGCATCGTCGGCAGCTACCGCGGCCGGGGTGGCTGCGGCGGCCTGCGCATCGGCTGCAGGAGGGTTGACCTCATCCGGGTCGATGGAGCCATTCTTACGAATGAGGACCCGTCCGTAGAGGTACGCGCCCACAAAGGCGACTACGAAGGAGATAACGCCGCACAACAGGAAGGTCGGGACGAAACGGGGGACGGAGACGAAGCCAATGAAGCCGGCGGCACCGAGGGCGTCGGCAAGCACGCCAAAGATGGCGATGAAGGCAGAAGCAATCGCAGATGCTGCCATGCCGATATAGAACGGCCAGCGCAGGCGGAGATTCACACCGAAGATGGCGGGCTCGGTAATGCCAAAGAGGGCAGAAATACCGGACGCGCCGGCCAGACCCTTGAGCTTTTCGGAGCGGGCCAGGAAGTACACGGCGAGTGCGACGCCGCCCTGGGCGATATTGGCCATGGAGGCAATCGGGAAGACGAAGGAGCCGCCCTCGTTCCACAGCATCGTCTCAATCGGCGGGAAGGATTGGTGCAGGCCGGTAATCACAATCGGCGAGTAGACGAGGCCGAAGAGGAAGCCGGCGACGGGACCGGCAAAGTCATAGAGATTGGCCAGGCCCATACCCAGCCACTCGCCGGCCGTGCGCAGGATGGGGCCCAAGCCCATGAAGGTCAAGAAGCCAGTAATCAGCAGGGTGAGCAGCGGGGTGAGCATGAAGTCCACCGTGCCCTTGAGGTGCTTGTGCAGGAATTTCTCTAAGGTGGCGAGAATCCACGAAATCACCAGGATGGGCAAGATGGAGCCCTGGTAGCCGGCCTGGGCAACGTCGAAGCCGAAGATGTTCCAGTAGGACATCTCACCGTTTTCGATCGCCTCGGCCACGCTGTAGCCGCTGACCAAATCGGGCATGACCATGGCCATGGCCATACCGGCACCGAGGAATTCATTGCCGCCAAAGCGCTTTGTCGCGGTAAAGCCCACGAGGATGGGCAGGAAGGCAAACGGCGCAGAGGCAAGCAGGTTCACCAAGCCGGCAAAACCTTCCCAGGCGGGGAACATCTGGATGACGGATTGGTCACCGAAGAGCCCCTCAGCTGTCAAGACGTTGTTGAGCGCCATGAGCAGACCGCCGCCAAGCAGAATTGGAATGAGCGGAACGAAGATATCCGCAAGCACCTTGACCGCACGGCTGAACCAATTGCCGGATTCGGCGGCGATGTCTTTCAAGCGGTCGGTGGATACGGCCACGTCCTTGGAAATGAGGTTGGTCATTTCCTGGAAGACGATATTGACGTCGCCGGGACCGACGATGACCTGGAACATACCGCCGGCCTCAAAGGTGCCCTTGAGGTCGGGGTCATTATCCAGCGCGGCGGTGTCTACCTTGTCAGAATCTTGCAGCACCATGCGCAGGCGCGTGGCGCAGTGCGCGAGTGCGATGATGTTGTCTTCGCCGCCCAGCGCCTTAAGCGTGCGGGCGGCTACTTCCTTATGGTCCATAGAAGAGCCCTTCAGTGTAATGGCTCACATCCGAATACCGAACGTGACTGCTTATTTCCATTACAGCCGGGATTCGGGCCTAAGTCCACACATTCGGGCGGAGTGTTGGCAACTTCACCGGTTCCGGGTACACCTACCCGCGCGGCTCCCACCCCTGCCAAGGGGACTGGCCAAACACGGCGAAGGACGCGGCGACGCGACCACCACCGGCATAGACCTCAACGGCGCAGCCATCAGCAATCAAGCGCATCTCGCCATCCGGGCAGTCGATGGGATCGCCGCCGTTAAAGGCGATGGTGCCGTCGTGCTGGGTGACGCGGAAGGCTTCGTCCCCGGCGGCGTCGATAAGAGCAAAGGAGCCTTCACCCTTGATGTCGATGGTGGAGCCAAAGCCCTCGCGCCCGTGGGTCTCCGGCAACGCGGACCACAGCGGCTCCTGGTGCAGATAGTTATCTTCCAACCAGATGCGGCGCGGGAGGGTCAAAGTGTGGACCCAACCTTGCGTCGGGGTGTCATCTTGTGCGGGCATGCCCATCCAGCCCAGCAAGATGCCATCCTCGGTGGCCTGCGGCGCATAGAACTGGGTGCCATGGTCCAAGAGGGTAAAACCGCGCTCGATATGGAAGTCTAAGCCATCCAGCGTGCCCACGATATAGCCGCAGCGATCCGTTTCTGCCTGTGGACAGAAGATAAGCACCTGCTTATCACCCAAGGTGAGGAGGTTGGGACACTCCCACATGTAGCCCCCAGGCAGTTGCGAAGGATCGTCGAAGGAAATCTCGCCCTGGAATTCCCATTGGGCCAGGTCCTGCGATCGGTACAGGACAATGGTGCCGCGCTCGTCTTCGGTCTGGGCACCGATGACCATCCGCCAGCCATCACCATCGCGGGTAATCTGTGGATCCCGGAAGTGCCCGGTATAGCCCTCCGGGGAGTCCGGGATAAGGGGGTTATTCTCATCGCGGAGATAGATTCCACCCTCTGGGCCCGAAGGATCGATGGCCCGCACGCGATTCTGGGACGGAATGCGGCGGCCGTCCTCCTTCACATTGCCCGTATAAAACAGCCAGACGTCGGTGCCATCGACCACCGCCCCGCCCGAGTAGCAGCCATCCTTGTCATAGGGCAGGTCCGGGTACAAGGCATCGGGGTGGTGCTGCCACGGCGTGGGAACCGATACGCTCGCCGTCGCATGCCCCCAGCCCGTGCGCTTGGGCTTGCGGGGAAAGGCCGGGTCGTGCTGGTAGTACACGTGCAGGGTATCGCCATCCACAAAGACGCCATTGGGATCATTAAGGCGTCCTTGCGGCGGGGCGAGGTGAAAATTGGGACGGTAGTTCATGTCACCGATACTATGGAAACATGACTATTCATGTGTGCGGCGAAGGCTTGGTGGACCTCGTTCCCGTGGCCCCAGGCAGCTTGAACGACCACACCCCGGCGCTGGGCGGCGGGCCATTTAACGTGGCCATCGCGGCGGCGCGGCTGGGGGCGGACGTAGAATTCCAATCCCGCATTTCCACCGATGGTTTTGGGCAGGAGCTCGTCGCCCGCCTCGAGGCCGAGGGTGTCACCACCACTCACCTGCAGCGCGGCGATGAGCCCACCACTTTGGCCGTGACCACCATCCATGAGGACGGCTCGGCCTCCTATAACTTCTATATCGAGGGCACGACCGATCGCCTGGTTGAGCCACAGCTGGTGCCGGCCGATATCGCCTGCTTCGGCACGGTCTCCCTCGCCCTTGAACCTGGTGCCTCCCGCTATGCGCAACTGCTGAAGGATTTTGCCGCCCAAGGCACGTTGGTCGCCTTGGATCCGAATATCCGGCCGTTCTACGCCACGGCGGAACACCGCGAATTCTTGGCGGAGATTCTCCCCTACGTGACTTTGTTGAAGCTTTCTGATGAAGAGGTCGAGTTCTTGGGCGACGACCTCATTTCGCAGGTCCCCATCGTAGTAGTCACCCACGGCGGCGAGGGCCTGAGCGTGCGCGCGGGCGATACCACCCTTTCGGTGCCGGCCGCGCAAGTAACCGTCTCCGATACCATCGGTGCCGGCGACACCATCATGGCCGCCCTGCTGACCCAGATTGATGAACGCGGGCTCGACGCCGCCGCCCTTGTTGCCCTGGATCCGGCGCAGTGGAAAGACATCTTGTCCTTCGCCGTGGCTGCCGCCGGCATCACCGTCTCCCGCAAGGGCGCCAATCCCCCGCGCCGCGAGGAAGTAGAGGCTTCGCTATGACCTACACCAAGCGCACTCTGTGGCTGCACGCCGCGCTCTTTGTCCTGGCGTTTCTCGCGTTCATTTTGCCGGTGGTCTTTGGCACCTCCGCTCTGCTGCCGGTCTGGCTCACTGGCGGTTTGAGCTTGGGCATTGCTGCCTGCGCGCTTGTCGACGCCGCCTATAAATTCTTCGCCCCCTCCTCCCCTCGTAGCCTCCGCCTGCTCTCTGGTCTTGCCGGCCTCGTTCTGCTCATCGGCTGGGGCATCTGGGTCTATATCTACGGCAATATGGCCGCCGTAGGCACAGGCTCCTATCGAATCGGCACCTTTTTGCTCGGCGCGGGAAGCGTGCTCAATCTTTTTGTAGTGGCAATTTCCTTTCTAGATGTACAACGAAAGGTCAAGTAAAGCCTCTGGCACACAGCCACCATTGTCAGGTCTTCACTAATGCGCCGCTACGACGCGGCGGGGAACGATAATGGGGGCATCGCCAAGCGGATCCTCCCAGGCCTCAGCCTCGATGCCATAGGCCTGCGCCAATACCTTCGGCGACAGCGCTTGTTTCGGTGCCCCACGAGCGATGATATCGCCGGATTTCATCACCACCATGGAATCAGAATAGTGGCCCGCCAGCATGAGATCGTGTAGGACTACAACCACTGTCTTTCCCGCCTGCGCCTGTGCGCGGGCCAACTCCAGCATGCGCATGGCATGGGCAGGGTCGAGAAAGGTCGTGGGTTCGTCGAGAAGCAGCACGGGCGTATCTTGTGCCAGTGCCAACGCCAGCCAGACGCGCTGGCGCTGCCCGCCCGATAGCGAAGCGATATCACGATCGAGGAAGTCCACAATGTCGGTAGCCTCGCAGGCCTGCGCAATGATCTCCCGGTCCGTCGCGGAAAGGCCGCGCATCCTCCCCTGATAGGGATGACGCCCGCGCGCGACCAACTCCCCCACCCGCAGCCCATCGGGGGCCACGGGGTGCTGTGGCAGCAGCGCCACCTGCTGCGCGGCATCCTTCGCGGACATGGCGTGTAGGTCAACTTCCCCGACCATGACGCTGCCCTGCCGCGGGGCCAGGATTTTCGAGAGAGTTTTCAGCAGCGTGGACTTGCCGCAGCCATTCGGCCCAATGAGCGTGGTGACTTCGCCGGCGCGGGCGTGCAGATCAACGCCGGCAAGGATATCCTCGCCATCCTTATATCCCGCATGAATGCCGGTGGCGTGGAGGCTGCACCGAGGCTTCGGGGTCGTGGTCTGTTTAGGCTGATTAGGCTGATTATCCTTCATTTCTTTTCCTTCATCCACGTCTGACTGTCTAGCACCATCTGGCACCGTGCTTATCCGTTCCCCTGCTGTGCCGCGGCACAACGTTTAGCTGCGCCCGGCCGCATTCCACACCAATATCACCAAGGCGCAGCCACCAATGACCGAGGAAACCGCACCCACCGGTGCATTTACCGGGATAGCGCCAGCGATCACAGCACACACGGTCAGTAATGCGGCACCCGCGGCTGCCGATGCCAGCGGCGATGGCGTGGGGGTGCGCGCCACCATCCGCGCCAGGTGCGGCGCCAACAGCGCGATAAACCCAATGGGCCCCACCACCGAGACCACCACGGCGCTGATACCGGTTGCCGCAATAAGCAGGAGGGCGCGCTGGCGGGCGATGTTCACGCCCAGGGTGGTTGCGGAGGAATCATCATGGGCAAGCAGCGGCAGCTCCCGCGCGCACCAGATGCCTATGGCGAGAAACGGCGCTAATGCCGCCAGGAGGGGGAGGATGACCTCCATATGTACAAATCCAGTCGATCCCGCGAGCCAAGTCTGCGCCTCCGCAGCGCGCAGGATCTGGGCGCTGCGCATTAAATACGCGACGAGGGCGTTAAACATCAGCGATAACGCAATACCGATGATGACGATGCGGTTGCTCGTACCGATGCCACCCAGAACAGCGAGGAGGATGACAACGAGGAGGGCGCCGATCATCGCCAAGCATGCCCGCCACCAAAACTCCGGGATACCCTCGGCGAAACTGGGGCGCGAATGCACGGTGCCCAAGACCACCAGCACCGACGCCCCGCCGGTAACGCCTAAAATATCCGGGGAGGCCAGCGGGTTGCGAGCCATGGTTTGCGTCCAAGAACCGGCCAAGCCGAGGGCTGCGCCCACGATAACGGTGGCGATGGCAACCGGAAGGCGCAAGTCCCACACCACTCTGATGTGGTTCTTGCTGCCGCCTCCGGTGAGGACGTCGATGACCTGCCTCGGACTCAATGCCATGGGACCTTGCCCGAGTAATACTAGGTACGCACTAAGGGCGATGAGGATGAATGCCAGCGTGGAAGCGAACACGCGCACGTGCCGGCGGCGTTGTTGAGCTTTTAAAATAGTGCTGATTGCGGTCATGCTTTACTGCCCCCATGCTCTGCCCACGCCGCGGTGAGCACCCCAAATGAGGAAAGGTGCGCCCACTATCGCGAGGACGATCGACATCTCCAGCTCCGAGTTACCCGCAATGAGGCGGCCGGTGATATCGGCGCCAAGTACGGCACAACCGCCCAAGAGCGCAGAGGGCAAAAGCAAGGTGGCAACGCTAGGGCCCACCACCCTCCGCACGATGTGGGGAATGGCAAAACCGACGAAGGCAATGGGACCCGTTGCTGCCGTTGCGCTGCCAGCCAACACCACGACGCTGAGCGCCGCGCCTACCCGCGCGGTAGTGGGGGACCCACCTAAGGCGAGGGAGGACTCCTCCCCCATTGCCAGAAGGTCGAGGGGTCTAGCCACCATCGCCGCACACGCTACGCCAATAACTAGCCCTATGCCCGCGATCGCGACATCTTCTGGGCCGCGGCCAAAGGTCGAGCCGATAGTCCACCGCCGCATGCTATCGAGGACGTCCGTGGAATATAGACCGATGATCGTCGCGCCCGATCCCAAGGCTGCGGAGACGCCGGCACCCACCAGAATGAGCGTCAGGGGATCCTCAAACCGCCGCGATACGGCTAAGACCAGCAGCGTAGTAATACCCGCGCCAACGAGCGCGAGGGCGGTCCGCATACTGATGGAGGTAGCAATGCCAATGGCCGTGCCTAAGGCAACGAAGAAGGACGCGCCCGCGGTAACACCAATAAATCCTGGATCCGCTAGCGGGTTTCTGGTCCACGATTGTGCCAGCACACCGGCCACAGCAAGAGCCGCGCCGGCGAAATAAGCCAAGAAGGTGCGCGGCAGGCGCAGGTTCCACACGATATCGCGGATATCCTGCTCCCCTGCCCCGTGCAAGGCAGCAATAACCTCCCCGGGCGGAATCGAGCGGGATCCCACCGCCAAAGACGCCACCGCCAACACCAGGCTGGCGAGGATGAAGACGACAAGGAGCATCTTATGACTCTGTGCCCGCGCCACTACCGGTGCGTGGGTGCCGGTGGTCGTAGGACTATCTGCTGCGGAATCCGACTGGATTTGTTGGCCGTCCATCGTGGTTGTTGACAATTACAGTTTCTCTTCAAATTTATCTACTGCCCAGGGGATGGTCACCGGGTTCGGCATACTCATGGCATTGCCGGTATCCGTATCCAAGTAGCGAACGCGATCATCCTTGACAATGTCGAGGCCTTGGAAGGTCTTATCCTTCTTCAAGACATCGGAGGAGCCGTTGTAGTCCAGGACAAAGAGGTAATCAACCTGGTTAAGCTTCGCGTAGTTTTCTGGGGCAATGTCGACGAAGAAGCTGCCTCCATCGCCCTGCAATGCATCGGGGATCTCCATGCCAAGGTTCTCGATAAATTGTCCACGCCCATCCTCCTCGGTGTATAGACCAATTTTGCCGTCATAAGGCATGACGATGGCCGCAGACTTATCCTGCAATTCCGCGTGCTCGTGGCGGAATTCCTCGAATGCCTTTTCGGTGTCATCGATAAGCTTATCGCCTTCGTCTTTTTTGCCCACCGCATCCGCGATGGTCTCTACCTGCTTTTCCCAGGGCACCTGCCAGTCTTCATAGCCGTTCGGCTTGACGGTGGTAGGCGCGATTTCTTCCAGGGATCCCTTCGTGCGTGCATCCACCGCCTGGTTCACCGCAATGATCTGGGTGGGGTCAGCCGCGGTGACCTGCTCAAAGGTATCCGCCGTAAATCCGGTTGCGGTATTATAAATCACCTCAGGCTTTGCCTCGCCCAAAAGTTCCTCTGCCCAGGGTCCGACGCCCGAAGGGTCGCCATCGCCCTCAGCGCCCCACGGCGCCACCGTTACGGGAGTGATCCCCAAGGCAAGCAGCGTGTCGGCATCACCTAGACCCAGGCTAGCCACGCGCTGCTCGCTGGCAGCGTCGGTCGCCTGAGCTGTTTCATTGCCCTCACCACGCGAGCAACCGCCTAAAGCTAAGGCTCCGGCGGAAAGCATTGCTACTGCGCCCATGGTGCGACGGCCGAAAATCTTCATGAGGTTAAGCCTTTCAATAAAGGAGGAAAATAGCCTTGCTTACCTTATAACGCATAGGCACGATTAGGCAAGGCTAAACTAAAATAGTAGTTTATTAGACACATGAACCCTTCTCTACAATCGGCCCCAATGTCTGCGCACGAACTCATCCCCGTTACTTTGACCGCCAATAGACGGATCCGTCCGCGCTTGCACCGGCTCACGTTCTACGCCGAGGCTTTCCGGACATACACACTCTCCGGTCCCGATGAATTCTTTGGACTCGTCATGCCCCGAGCTGAACAAGAATTTACCCCCTTCCCCGTCGACGGCATAAACCTCCGCTCGGCTGTGAGCGCGATCGACGAGGAGAGGCGGCCGGACCTGCGCTGGTACACCATCCGCGCGCTCCACTCGGAGGAGGCCACAGTCGATGTCGACGTGGTGACACACGGTGATTCAGGACCTGGCTCGCGGTGGATTCGCCGCGCACAAGCCGGGGATACAGCGGGGTTCTTCACCTGCAACGACCTGTGGCGGCCAACCGAGAAGCCACAACTTCTAGTCGCCGACGCATCCGCCCTGCCCGCGCTGCGGCACATTTTGGCCTACCAAGAAGACCATAACCCGGAAATGCTTCGGGCCACCGACGTTATGGCCGTGGTTACCAGCAACGACGAGGTAGAACCAGGCCTCGCAGCTAGATGGGAGGCGAGCGTACGCAGCCTGCGGATTATTCATACCCAACCGCACGAGGAGGCGGAGGCTGTCGTTGCCGCCCTGAGAGCGGACTATGCTGGTGCGCCGAGGCCAGGGTACGTATGGGCTTCCGGCGAGGGGAGGCTAGCAAAAAGCGTGCGAGGCCTCGCGGTGAATGAATGGGGCCTAGATACCACCGACGTCACGTGGGTTCCATACTGGTTTTATGGCAGGGCCCGGCCGTAAAGAAGTCCTAAAACGGCGAAGGCCCCCGCTCCGAACTCTAGGTTCGTTAGCGGGGGCTTTCTGCTGGCTAGGTTTTACTTAGCCTTCTCGATGATCTCAACGAGACGGAAGTGCTTGTCCTTGGACAGCGGGCGGGTCTCGGCGATGCGTACGAGATCGCCGATGCCTGCGGTTTCTTCCTCATCATGCACCTTAACCTTCTTGTTAGAGCGCATGATCTTGCCGTACAGGGCGTGCTGCTTGCGGTCTTCCAGCTCGACAACGATGGTCTTGGTCATCTTGTCGGATACTACGTAGCCGGTGCGAACCTTAGGAGCGCCCTTGACCTTCTCCTTCTTCGGAGTAGGTGCCTTCTTGGAATCAGTCACGTTAGCCTCACTCATGATTAAGCCTCAGCTCCCGGAGCAACGGACAGGCCCAGCTCGCGCTCGCGCAGAACGGTGTAGATGCGGGCAATGTCGCGCTTAACCGTGCCGATGCGGCGGTTGTTGGTCAGCTGGCCGGTGGCCTTCTGGAAACGGAGGTTGAACAGTTCTTCCTTCGCATCCTTCAGGCGGGACTGCAGCTCAGCGTTGTCGAGCTCACGGAACTCGTGGGCGGGGGTACCGGTTGCCATTAGAACTGGTCCTCCTTCTTGATGATACGGACCTTGCAAGGAAGCTTCTGGCCAGCGCGGCGCAGAGCCTCAATTGCAACGGCATCGTTTGGATAGCTCATCTCGAAAAGTACGCGGCCTGGCTTAACGTTAGCCACCCACTTCTCAACCGGGCCCTTACCGGAACCCATACGAACGCCGAGCGGCTTCTGGGTCAACGGACGGTCCGGGAAGATGTTGATCCACACCTTGCCACCACGCTTGACGTGGCGGTTGATGGCAATACGTGCGGCCTCAATCTGACGGTTGGTGATGTACGCCGGCTCGAGAGCCTGGATTGCGTAATCGCCGAAGTTGATGCGGTTACCGCCCTTGGACACGCCGCGACGGTTCGGGCGGTGCTGACGGCGGTACTTAACACGCTTAGGAATCAGCATGGATTAGCCCTCCTGCTTCTGCTGTGCACGCTGGCGGCGCTGGCCACCGCGGCGGGAGCGACCATTGCGGTCACGGCCACGGCCCTGTGCCGGAGCGTTCAGTTCGGACTCGCGTACGCCACCGACGACGTCACCCTTGTAGATCCACACCTTAATGCCGATGCGGCCAAAGGTGGTGTGGGCCTCTGCGGTGCCGTAGTCGATTTCGGCGCGAAGAGTGTGCAGCGGAACGCGACCCTCGTGGTAGCGCTCAACGCGGGACATTTCTGCACCGCCCAGGCGGCCGGACAGCAGAATTTTGATGCCCTTAACCTGTGGCTGGCGCATAGCGGACTGGATAGCCTTGCGCATTGCACGACGGAATGCGACACGGTTAACCAGCTGCTCCGCGATGGAGTGAGCAACCAGGGTTGCGTTTGCGTCTACCTGCTTGACCTCGAGGATGTTGAGGGCAACCATCTTGCCGGTGAGCTTTTCCAGCTCGCGGCGGATGCGGTCAGCCTCAGCACCGCGGCGGCCAATCACGATGCCCGGACGGGCGGTGTGAATGTCCACGCGGACGCGGTCGCGGGTGCGCTCGATGACGACGTCGGCAATGCCGGCGCGCTCAAGGCCCTTGTTGAGGTAGTTACGGATCTTGATGTCTTCGGCTACGTAGTTCGCGTAGTCCTTATCGGCGAACCAGTGGGTCTTCCAGTCGGAAGTGATGCCCAAACGTAGGCCGTGAGGATGGATCTTCTGGCCCATTACTTGGCCCCTTCCTGCTGGCTTTCGACCACCACGGTGATGTGGCTGGTGCGCTTACGAATCATGAATGCACGACCCTGTGCACGCGGCTGGAAACGACGCATGGTCGGACCCTCGTTGGCATAAGCCTCGGAGATGACCAGCGTGCGTGGGTCGAGGCCGAAGTTGTTCTCAGCGTTAGCGGCTGCAGAAGCAACGACCTTTGCAACTGGCTTGGAAGCACCCTGCGGTGCGTACTTCAGGATAGCCAGGGCTTCGCTTACGGACTTGCCGCGGACCAGATCGAGCACGCGACGTGCCTTCATCGGGGTGACGCGGACGTAGCGGGCCGTGGCGGATGCGGAGGTGATGGTCTCACTCATCGCTTATCGACGTCCCTTCTTGTCATCCTTGACGTGACCCTTAAAGGTCTTGGTTGGTGCAAACTCGCCCAGCTTGTGGCCGACCATGGAGTCCTCGATGAAAACCGGCACGTGCTTGCGGCCGTCATGGACGGCGAAGGTGTGACCGATGAAATCGGGGAGAATGGTCGAGCGGCGAGACCAGGTCTTGATGACCTGCTTGGTGCCTGCATCGTTCTGAGCATCCACCTTGTTGAGGAGGTGCTCATCGACGAACGGGCCCTTCTTAAGGCTGCGTGGCATTGTTTACCTCCTCTTAGCGCTTCTTGTTCGGGCGACGACGGCGCACGATCATGTTGTTGGAGTAGCGGTTCGGGTTGCGGGTGCGACCCTCCTTGTGGCCCCATGGGGACACAGGGTGGCGACCACCCGAGGTCTTACCCTCACCACCACCGTGTGGGTGGTCAACCGGGTTCATAACGACACCGCGGACGGTCGGGCGTACGCCCTTCCAGCGCATGCGGCCGGCCTTGCCCCAGCGGATGTTCATCTGCTCGGCATTGCCAACCTCACCAACGGTGGCGCGGCAGCGGATGTCCACACGGCGGATTTCAGAAGACGGCATACGCAGAACTGCGTACTTGCCTTCCTTACCCAGCAGCTGGATGGAAGCACCAGCGGAGCGGGCCAGCTTAGCGCCAGCGCCCGGCTTGAGCTCAACAGCGTGGATGATGGAACCGGTCGGGATGTTACGCAGCGGCAGGTTGTTGCCAACCTTGATATCTGCGTTCGGGCCGGACTCGACGATGGTGCCCTGCTTCAGGCCCTTAGGGGCGATGATGTAGCGCTTCTCGCCATCAACGTAGTGAAGCAGTGCAATGTTTGCGGTGCGGTTCGGGTCGTACTCGATGTGAGCGACCTTTGCCGGGATGCCGTCCTTGTCGTTACGACGGAAGTCGATGAGACGGTAACGGCGCTTGTGGCCACCGCCGATGTGGCGGGTGGTGATGCGGCCGTAGTTGTTACGGCCACCAGTCTTGCTCAGCGGGCGCAGCAGGGACTTCTCCGGAGTAGAACGAGTGATCTCGTCAAACTCAGAAACGGAGGATGCGCGGCGACCCGGAGTTGTCGGCTTGTACTTACGAATAGCCATAATTCTTCCTTACTTCGTCTCCGTCTTAGGCCTGTGCGCCAAAGACGTCGATGGAGTCGCTGCCTTCACGGAGCGTCACGTATGCACGCTTGGTGGACTTACGCTGGCCGTAACCGGTGCGGGTGCGCTTACGCTTACCTGCACGGTTCACGGTGTTCACGGAGTCGACCTTTACGTCAAAGATCTGCTCTACGGCATCTTTAATCTGGGACTTGTTGGAGTCCGTGGAGACGTAGAACGTGTAGACGTTCTGCTCCATCAGACCGTAGGACTTCTCGGATACAACCGGGGCGATGATGATATCGCGTGGGTTAGAAATCTTAGCCATTAGTTCTCCTCCTTATCCGCGCCGGTTGCGCGGTTGATGAAGGTGTGTAGCGCCTCAACGGAGAACACAACGTCATCGGAGTAGAGAACGTCGTAGGTGTTGAGCTGGCCAGCGTCCAGGATCTGAACGTTAGGCAGGTTATTAGCGCTACGACGAGCATTGATGTCCTCGCGGCCGATGACCAGCAGCACGTTCTTGCGCTCGGTCAGGGACTCGAGGAAGGCCTTGGCCGACTTGGTGGACGGCTTCTGGCCCGGTACGAGCTCTTCGATGACGTGGATGCGCTCGTTGCGAGCACGGTCGGACAGTGCACCGAAGAGAGCAGCCTTGATCATCTTCTTAGGGGTGCGCTGTGCGTAGTCGCGTGGCTGTGGGCCATGGACGGTGCCGCCACCGGTGTAGTGCGGTGCGCGGATGGAGCCCTGGCGTGCACGGCCGGTGCCCTTCTGACGGAAAGGCTTGCGACCACCACCGCGGACGTCGCCGCGGGTCTTGGTTGCGTGGGTGCCCTGGCGTGCAGCAGCAAGCTGAGCGTTAACAACCTGGTGCATCAAAGCAATGGATGCCTCGGTGTCAAAGATCTCAGCTGGCAGGTCTACAGAGCCGTTGGTCTTACCCTCGGAAGTGTGGACGTCTAGCTTGAGGTTGCTCATGCGTGTGCACCGCCCTTCACTGCGGTCTTAACGGTGACGAGGCCGCCGCGCGCACCAGGGATAGCACCCTTGATGAGCAGCAGGTTGGACTCGGCATCGATTTTCTGAATCTTCAGGTTCTGGGTGGTCACGCGGTCGTGGCCCATACGGCCAGCCATGCGCTTGCCCTTGAAGACGCGGCCCGGGGTAGCAGCGCCGCCGATGCCGCCAACGCGGCGGTGAGCGGCCTGGTTACCGTGAGCTGCGCCCTGGCCTGCGAAGCCGTGGCGCTTCATGGCGCCGGCGTAGCCGTGGCCCTTGGTCTTGCCGGTGACGTCAACGAAGGAGATGCCTTCGAAGATGTCAACCTTGACCTCTTGGCCAACCTCGTATGCAGAGGTGTCGTCCATGCGGATTTCCGCAACGTGACGGCGCGGGGTTACGCCAGCCTTCTTGAAGTGTCCACCAACCGGCTTGTTTGCCTTGCGTGGGTCAATTTCGCCAAAGGCGATCTGGATGGCGCTGTAGCCATCGGTTTCGGGGGTGCGAATCTGGGTGACAACGCATGGCCCTGCCTCGACGACGGTAACCGGCACAACGCGGTTGTCCTCGTCGAAGACCTGGGTCATGCCGAGCTTCTTGCCCAGAATGCCCTTGATCTCGTTTTCACTCATTATTTGTTCTCCACCAAAGTCGCTTACTGGATGTTCACGTCGACGCTTGCCGGAAGATCGATGCGCATAAGAGCGTCAACGGTCTTCGGGGTTGGGTCGAGAATGTCGATCAGGCGCTTGTGAGTGCGCATCTCGAAGTGCTCGCGAGAGTCCTTGTACTTGTGCGGAGAACGAATAACTGCGTATACGTTCTTCTCAGTTGGGAGCGGCACTGGGCCAACTACACGAGCACCGGTACGGGTAACGGTCTCGACGATCTTCTTTGCAGAAGCGTCGATAGCCTCGTGGTCATAGGCCTTCAGCCGAATGCGGATTTTTTGTCCCGCCACGCTTATCCTCTTCCTCGCTTCCCCACTTTCACATTCCCGGCGTTTCCGGGGCGTGAAGCGGTGGGAAATTGCTTCTCGATTTCTCTATAACGTTGTCCGGGCTTGGGGCCTGACACAACGCCAGTGGTCTGACTGCCATGACGACCAAGAGTTGCGGTACATGGCAAGTGCCAGAACGCAGTGCTCTCGACGGGGTACAAGACCCGTAGTCAAAGTATTGTGAAGAGGACGGTTTTCACGCATTACACGTGGAGAGTGTCCAATTCGTCTACTGCCGCTGTTTATTTGCCATGCCCCTTCTCCGGTCCATCTTCTCGGGGTGTCACTGCTCTAACGCGGACCTAGCCCGATTGGATGACCTTCCAGTCAATGCTTCAGGTTTCCCTGAACCATGGCGACAACGAAGGTGTCATGTTCGCTTTACCAGCTCAGCGTCTCCCCGAGACTCACGCTTGGCGACGTCCGCCGCCATCACCGAATCTCGGTTCTCGCTGCCCTGTTAAAGCAACCTTTGTATTTAAGCATGTTGGGCTGCGGTTTTTCAAGCCGCGCTTTAAACCGTGCCAAAAATCACGTTTTGGAAAATTTTGTTGCCTCGCACCCCACACTCGCTTGAGAAGTATCTAAGCTCGGAGGCATTGGCTGTGGACACTTTGTCCTGCCTAGATAGTTGAATATCGCGTTCATGTATCCCCCAATAAAGAAAGGCATACTCGCCCATGTCTGAAAACAAGACTCCTGCCCACAACACCGACAACCAGGTTCCTGCTTCCGAGGAGCGCGAGGTCAATAACAACCTGGAAACCCAGTACGGCACCACCACCATCGATGATGTCGTGGTGTCCAAGATTGCCGGTATTGCTGCCCGCGAGGTTTCCGGCGTGGATGCCCTGGGTGGCGGCGGTGCTCGCATGATCGGCAATATCCGCGAGTCCTTCGGTGCTTCTGAAGACGTCCGCCAGGGCGTGGACGTAGAGGTAGCAGACGGCAGCGCTCGCATCGAGATTGCCATCACCGCCGAGTACGGCGTGGCCATCCATGAGCTCGCTGAGGCTATCCGCCGCAACATCATGAATGCCGTTGAGCGCATGACCGGCCTGAGCGTCGAGCGCGTCAACGTTGTCGTTCACGACGTAAAGCTGCCGAAGGATGAGTCCGAGGCGGAAGACCAGGCTGCTTTGAACCAGGGTCAGGCTTAAGCCCAATGCCTGAGCCCCGAGCACGTTTCGAGCTCGAGGTAAGCCACGCCCGCGCTATTGCAGAGGCAGTCCAGAAGGTACGCGGCGTCGCCGCTCTCGACGGCGGTTCGTTCGGTTCGGTGAGTTTGTACCTACCGGGCGAACGCATCGTCGGCATGCGGCGGCCCGACCCGCGCGATGATCGCCACCTGCAGATCAACATTCGCGTTGATATCAGCGCCGCACCGGACCTTTATGCCTTGGCAGAAGATATTCGGTCCGCCGCCCGTGGGGCTTGTCCCGAACTGCAGCGCATTGACGTTGAGTTTTCTGACGCCGTAGATGGCTTATCCGCTGCTCCATCGAAGGAATAGATATGAAGAATTACACCACTTTGGGCATCATTTCCGGCCTTATTCTTGCCTTCTTTTTGTACCTAGGCTGGGGTCCTACTTTGCTCGCAGTACTTCTTGCCGCAATCGGCGGCATTGTGGGTGCACACTTTGATGGCCGTATTGATCTCACTTCTGTGTGGAATGGCCTCATTGGTAAGGAGAAAGGCCAAGGTTAATGACAGATAGTTCCACTCAGGGCCACACGCGTATCTCGCTGCGGACCATGGAACACATCGTTACCGCCGCGATTGCTAGCGTGCCCGGCACCAAGGCTATAGAGGCCAAGCTAGCGGGCATCGGCGGCCGCGGTTTTCCACGGGTCTCGGTCCAAATGGACCCAGAGCGCGAGGTAGCAGCCGTCAACGCCACCATTGGCGTGGTGTGGCCTTCGCCGGTCACCACGGTGGCGGAACACACTCGTGCCGCCATCTCGGAGGCCATCGCGGCGCACACCGGTTATTCCACCACGCGCGTCAACGTCACCGTCGGCGGTTCCGTTCCGGGCAATCGAGTGACTGCCGCAGAGGTGGAACAGCGCCAAGTCGCTGCTGCCGTCGCGCCCCACATCACGCCCTCGCCGGTATGGCAGCCGGTCACTGCGGAGTCGGTGAATGTACGCAGCATTGCCACACCGCAGGAGGCACCGGTGCGCACCATCGCTGCCCCTGCCACCGGTGTCGCGGTGCGGTCCGTGGACACCCCGCGCGAGGCCGAGGTACGCAACATTTCCGCTGACCTCCCAGACCACCAGCTGCGCGAGGTGACGTCCCCGAGCGACCACACGGTGCGACCGATCAGGGAACCCAAGCCGGTCCGCGTGCACAGCGTGGCTGCACCTCGCCCAACCAGGTTGATCCCTAGTGGGCAGGTTCGTCCACTGGCACGAAAGGTTCAGGTAGCAGCCCCTCGGCCGCAGCCGCTGCGCGAGATCGAGATTCGCCACGAGTGGACTCCGCGCCGCGTCGAGGCCCCCAAGTCTGCTCCTGCGCGCACGGTAAAGGCCCCGCGGCCACAACCGCTCAAGCGCATTGAGGTCACGCCGGCGAATCCTCGGCCGGTGCACGTCGATGCGCCGCGCCCCGAGCCGTTGCGCGCCATTTCCATTAACCCGTACCGCCCACAAGGAGGCAATAATGGCTGATCAGCACATGCCTGAACACTTTGGGCAGCAGCCGAAGGCGTCTCCGGCGGCGCGTACTTGGGCTGTGATCCTTGGGCTCCTGCTGCTCGCCGCGGGCATCGTTGGCGTGCGCGAGACGTGGCTGGTGGGCTCCGGCTCCGATGCCCAGTCCTGGGTACAGCCGGTGCTTAATCTCATTGCCACCGAAGAGCTGCAGACGTGGATGATTTGGGCCGGCGTTGCCTCCATTGTCGTAGGCCTGATTTTCCTCTTCGCAGCAGTGAAGACGCGCCGCACCACGCACATGCAACTTGCCTCCGATACCGCGTCCATGTGGATGCGACCGGTAGATATCGCCCGCCTCTCGTCGGCTACTGCTCGCCGTGTTCCGGGCGTGGCCTCGGCGCAGACCTCCGCGGATAGCAAGACGGCCAAGGTCACCGTTAATGGCGATACGGACGATGCGGAGCTGCAGAGCCGGGTGGAGACCGCGGTAACGCGCTGCCTGGCCCACCTCAAGAACCCGCCGCAGGTCACCGTAGCTGTAGAGAAGATTCCGGAGTTGGATAACAATGTCTAGAAAACTTGCTACCTTTGACCGCATCCTGCTGGGCCTGCTGGGAATAGTCCTCATCGCTTTGGGCGTGTGGCCTATCTTGATCCACTTCAACGTCGAGTTTGCCAAGTACTTAGCCCTGTGGGTGGACCACGATACATGGAAGAGCTTGGCGGACAATGACTGGTGGGTGTGGGCTCTGGCCGGTGGCTCCGCACTGCTACTCATTCTGGGACTGTGGATTGTGGTGGCTAACCTGCGCCACCGCCGTTTCAACAATGTGGAGTCCGCTTCTTCCAATGACAAGGGCTCTATCACGACCTCGATGAACGCTATCGCCGGTGCCGTGGCCCAGGATTTGGATGGAGTCAAGGGCGTAGACCACGTAGAGCGCCTTGTGGCTTATGACCGCGCGCGGCCCACGCTGCAGTACACGGTGACGGCAAATCCGGATACTCCAGTGGAGCGCCTTACCGGTGCGGTTGAAACCAATGAGCGCGATTTCCGCGCAGCGTTTCCCGACGCCGATTTGGACACCATCTACAAGCTGCAGTTCAGCAAGGTAGGTCCGATGAAGGACCTATCCGAATAGCGGGTTAGGAGTCTCCGCCACCAAGACCTCCTCAACGGCCCCAAGGCGGGCCGACTCGCCGCCCCCGAGGATCATTTCCAGTTCCTCACCGGGGCGGCATTTTTCTATGCGCTGCCAAGAGTAGTCCTGGCGAGTTACGCGGCGGTTTTCCTTAGCAAATAGGTGCAGCCCATGATCGAGCACGCCGATGGCCCCTGCGAAGCGAAGAATGAACACGAAATCACCCAAATCCTGCCGCTTCAGGCCATTAAGGTCTGGGCACTCAGCACTCAACCGCATGAGACTTGAGACCACGCCAAAGCGGTGTTCGAAGCCCTCGGTATCCCGAATGGTAAATGGGCGGCCAGGGCCCGTGGGGCGAATGGACTCATAGGCCCACACCACGGGCTGGGTGTCAAGGCGGCGCACAATGATGTGGGTAGGGGTGGCGGTGATGCGGTAGGTGGGGGCGTCGGCAAGCACGAGCCATTCCCCTTCCACAATGCGGCCGCCCTCCAAGGGAAGCAAGGGCGGATGCACGCCCGCCTGGCGCTCCAATTCCGCAACGAGTTCGGCGTCGGTAGCACCCCATCCAATGCCTTGATTAGCCAGCATGGCAAAGAAAGTGGGAAGGCTGAGGTCAGGCTGCCCCTCCCAGGCGCGGCGGAGGGACTCAAGCGTGGGATCGATGCGGGTGGGGTCATCCATATCCGCCAAGATTACCCAGCACCCACGCCGGTCCGGCAGCCGGGGCCGAGAGGAGAATTTTCACCCCCGAGGTAATTTCATTCAATTAAATAAATACTATAAGTGTTCAACAATCTCGAGCCGCGTATTTCCTGCTCAAGGTGTATTTATTGAAGGTTTTCCCACCTTAGCCGCGTTCAGTAATACCTGTCATTTTATTGGGGATTTATGTCACGGGGCTAATGTGATTGTGCTCCGCGTAACAGGTTATTAGATTAGTCACATACAACGTTTTGCTCGTTGGATACACCTTTGCACCCCGTTTCCTGCTTAACCGCGCACGGAGAATCTCTATGACTAAATATCTGATCAAAAAGACCTTGGGCTGGTTACTCATGATCTTTTTGGCTACCAACCTCGCCTATCTCTTGGCGGCCAGCTTCCTGGACCCACGGTCCAACTACACCGGCCGCCGACCACCGCTTTCACCGGAGGAAATCAATAGCCTCCTCGAGCCCTATAACCTCAGCCCCGATACCCCACTTGTGCAACGCTGGTGGACCTGGCTGACCAATATCCTCACCAAATGGGACTGGGGCCAATCCCCGGTGGGCGAGGTGGTGAATTCAGAAATTAGCTACCGCATCTGGGTTTCCGCGCAGCTGCTCTTACTCTCCACCATTTTGTCCATTCTCATCGGCGTGGCCGTGGGCGTTTACACCGCTTCGCGCCAGTACAAGACCGGCGACCGCATCTGGCAGGGCATCTCCATCATCGCGATGAACACCCACGTAGTGGTGGCGTCCATCGCCGTGGTGTGGGGCGCACTGAAAATCAACGAGCTCAGCGGCAAGAAGATTTTCTATGTCGTCGGCTCCCATTCGCTGGACGTGGAAGGTTTCTTTCCCAAGCTGGTGGACTCCGCACAGCACTTGATTCTTCCCACCATTTCACTGGTCTTCATTAGCTACGCCAGCTATCACATGACCCAGCGCACCTTGCTGCTGGATAACTTGGATGCGGACTATGTGCGCACCGCCCGCGCTAAGGGCTTGACCCGCCAACAGGCGATTCGCAAGCACGCACTGCGCACCTCCATCATCCCGGTGGCAACCTCGGTGGCTTTTTCCATCCCGGGCATCTTCACCGGTGCGGTGATGACCGAGCGCATCTTTGGCTGGAACGGCATGGGCCAGTACTTCATCGAGACCATTAGCAAGAACGACGTCAACGGTGCAGCGGCTGTCGCTGCCTTTGGCGCCGCCATGACGGCCATCTCCGCGGTATTAGCGGACCTGGTTGTCGTCGCGCTTGATCCACGAGTGAGGGTGAGTTAAATGACCCCATCTAAAGACCGCAACTATTTCAAGCAGGAACCGCGCGGGGAAATCACCGCACACAGCGAGGTCACTTCGGGAGACCCCTTCTCCCCCGCCGAGGCCGAGCAGGTAGCCACCCTGGAGCAAATGCCTCGTGGCACCTCGCGCTACAAGCTGTACCTGCGCCGCTTCTTCCGCAATAAGCTCGCCACCCTGGGCCTTATCATCCTGGCTTTCTTGGTCCTTGCGGCGCTTTTTGGCGGCTTCTTTGCCAAGTGGGACTACACCGAGCCGGACTTCCTTGCACTATCGGAACCGCCGAGCCCCGAGCACTGGTTTGGCACGAATGACACCGGCAATGACCTTTATGCCCAGACCATTCACGGTTTAGGCAGGTCCCTGACCATCGCCATCGTGGTATCCCTGGCTACCTTGGTCATCTCCGCGTTCATTGGATCCGCTGCAGCCTTGTGGGGAGGCATTGCCGAAAAGGCGGTGCTGGCGGTCATTCACTTCCTGCTGTCCATCCCTACCTTCCTGCTGATCGCACTGGTGGTGGCGGATTCCGGCGGCGATTGGAAGCTGCTTATCGTTGTGCTCATCCTCTTTGGCTGGATGTACCAGGCCCGCGTGATTTGGTCGCTGGCGCTTACGGTGCGCGAGCAAGACTACGTCCGCGCGGCAAGCTACATGGGCGTGTCCAAGCTGCGCACCATCGTGCGCCACGTCATTCCCAATATTGGTTCGCTGCTCATCATCCAGTTCGTCTTCGGCGTGGTGGGCACCGTGGGCTCCGAGACGGCCCTGTCCTTCCTGGGGTTGGGCGTCAAGCTTCCCGACGTCTCCCTCGGCACCCTCCTGCAGGGCGGCACCGCCGCCGTGCAATCCTCTCCGTGGCTGTTCTACTTCCCTGCCGCAACCTTGACCTTGCTCACCGTGTCCATGGCTTTCATTGGCGATGGCCTACGCGATGCGCTCGACCCCAACTCAAATTCCGGAGGTAAAGCATGACCTCGCCCGTCTTATCCGTCAAAGACCTGCGCGTTAACTTCCCGTCCGAAGCCGGATCCGTCTCCGCGGTCCGTGGAGTGGATTTTGATCTCTACCCTGGCCGCACGCTCGGCATCGTGGGCGAATCAGGTTCCGGTAAGTCCGTGACCTCCATGTCCATCATGGGGCTTTTGCCGGACTACGCGAAGATCACCGGGTCCGTAAAGTTCGACGGCCGCGAGCTTCTCGGCCTCAGCGACAAACAGATGTCCGAGATCCGTGGCAACGGCATAGGCATGATCTTCCAGGATCCGCTCTCCGCGCTCACCCCGGTCTTCGATATTGGATCGCAGTTGGTGGAGGCAATTCAGGCCCATAGGGACGTCGGCAAGAAGCAGGCCCTCAAAGAGGCCACGGAGCTGCTCGACCTCGTGGGCATCCCCGATCCGCACCTGCGCCTGAAGTCTTTCCCACACGAGTTCTCGGGCGGCATGCGCCAGCGCGTGGTCATTGCCATCGCAATTGCCAATAATCCGCGCGTGCTCATCGCCGATGAGCCCACGACCGCGCTGGATGTGACCATTCAGGCACAGATTTTGGACGTTATTAAGCTCGCCCAGCGCGAAACCGGCGCCGCCACCATCATGATTACCCATGACATGGGCGTGGTGGCAGAAACGGCCGATGATGTCATGGTCATGTACGCCGGCCGGCCCGTGGAACGCGGCGATGTGGATACCATTTTCTCCCAACCCCGCATGCCCTATACCGTGGGTCTGCTCGGATCCACGCCGCGCCCAGACGTATCGGCAGAAGAGCCGCTCACGCCCATCGTGGGCAGCCCGCCGGTGCTGGTGGACCTCAAGCAGCGCTGCCAGTTTGCCCCGCGCTGCCCCGTAGCGCAGCCCGCCTGCTCCGACGGCGAGCCGCCGCTTATCCCGCTTGACGACGCCCCCACGCACCAAAGCGCCTGCCTGCGCGCGCCCGAGATCCACGACCGCAAAATCGGCGGCGAGCTCATGTTCAAGCCCCCGCAGCTCGCGGAGGACGTCATGGCCGGTATCCCCCGCGAGGAGCGTCCCACCACCTTGGAGGTCACGGACCTGCGCAAGGAATTCCCGCTTACCAAGGGCGCACTGGTCAAGCGCCGCGTGGGCACGGTCAAGGCAGTGGACGGCCTCACCTTTGATATTCGCAAGGGCGAATGCATGGCCATCGTAGGCGAGTCTGGCTGCGGTAAGACCACCACCCTGCTAGAAATCATGGACTTAAAGCCCGAAAACGGCGCGGTAGTGCTCAACGGGAAGGACGCGGCCGGGATGAGCAATTCCGAGCGCCGCGAGGCCCGCAAGGACATCCAGATTGTCTTCCAGGATCCGATGAGCTCCCTCAACCCGCGCCTGACCGTGCGCGAGGTCATCGCCGAACCGCTCAACTCCCTAGGCTACGACGGCGACGTGGACGCCCGCGTGAACGAGCTCATGGGCCTTGTCGGTTTGGACTCCTCTCAGCTGGATCGCTTCCCCAGCCACTTTTCCGGCGGGCAACGCCAGCGCATCGGCCTCGCCCGCGCGCTGGCCACGAACCCTTCGGTGTTGGTGTTGGACGAGCCCGTCTCCGCGCTCGACGTTTCCATCCAGGCTGGTGTTATCAACCTGCTCGAGGATCTCAAACGAAAGCTGGGCCTATCCTACCTTTTCGTCGCCCATGACCTGTCCGTGGTGCGCCACCTTTCAGACAGGGTGGCCGTCATGTACAAGGGTCAGTTTGTGGAGTCTGGGCCAACCGATGAGATCTTCGAGAACCCTCAAGCGGACTACACCAAGAAGCTCCTGGATGCCATTCCGATTCCGGATCCGGAGGCTGCCCGCAGGCGACGCAACCCCGGTCCAACTAATGCCTCACCAATTTCGCAAAAGTGATTCGACACACAGTCCGCGTTATATATAGTTAACCTCACACCTGAAGTGCTGCGGCAGCTTACCCCGCTACCGCATCCTTCACTTTCCTCTCACTCAAGGAGAAACCCGACCATGAAAAAGTTCACCCGCTTCCGGATTGCTACCGTAGCTACCCTCTCCGCCGCAGCCCTCGCCCTCACCGGCTGCGCCGCTAACTCGGACGGCGACTCCTCCAAGGCAGTCGGCGGCCTCGACATCGAGGTTAATCCGGCTGGCGACTACAACGAAAAGTCCCGCGACGAGCTCAAGGACGACGGCGAGCTCACCCTCGCTCTCGATGAACTCACCGAGCAACAAAACATGTTCCACGCCAACATGACCGCCGATACCCGCAAGGTCTGGGGCTGGTACAACCCACAGCTGGCGCTATACGACGGCGAGGGAAACTACACCCCAAACCCCGACTACATCGATGATGTCAAGGAAGATAAGAAGGGCGAGAACACCGTCGTCACCTTCAAGGTCAACAAGGATGCCACCTTCAACGACGGCACGCCTATTGACTGGAAGGCCTTTGACAATACCTGGCGCTTCAACAACGGTAAGGATGAAGACGTCCAGGTAAACGCCACCGATGGCTTCGAGCGCATTACCTCCGTAGAAAAGGGCGATACCGACAAGGACGTCGTTGTCACTTTCGACGGCCCCTACCCGTGGTGGCAGGGCCTCTTCAACGAGCTTCTCCACCCCGCCATCGACAGCCCAGAGAAGTTTGACAAGGCGTATCTTGGCAAGCTGAACCCGCAATACGGCGCCGGCCCGTTCAAGGTCGACAACGTGGACTTCAAGGGCGGCACCCTCACCCTCGTGCCCAACGAAAAGTGGTGGGGCGATAAGCCGAAGCTGAAGAAGGTCAGCTTCCGCGTCATGGAATCCCAGGCCACCATCAACGCTTTCCAAGCCGGCGAAATTGATGCCGCCGGTGTGGCCGATAAGAACAGCCTCACCATTGCCGGCGAGATGGGCGATGCCATCGACATCCGTGCCGCACTGCGCCCCGCCAACGTCATCTTCACCCTCAATTCCAAGGCACCACAGCTCAAGGACGAGGATGTACGCCACGCCGTCTTCTCCGCCATCGACCGCGATCAGCTGGCCGAAATCCGCTATAACGGCCTGGGCTACGAAGAGGAAATGCCGGGCTCCCTTACCCTCTACTCCACCCAGGAGGGCTACAAAGACAACATCAAGGACGTCATCAAGTTTGATCCTGAGCAGTCCAAGAAACTCCTAGAGGACGCCGGCTACCAGCAAGGCGATGATGGCATCTACGCTAAGGACGGCGAGAAGCTCTCCCTGCGTTATATCCTCATCGGCGATGACGAAGTGTCGAAGTCCCTCGCCGCGGCGGTGCAAAAGATGCTCAAGGACGTCGGCGTTGACCTCAAGATTGAAGAGCGCCCTTCGTCCGAGTTCTCCAAGGTAACCTCGGAGCGAGATTTCGACCTCTTCCTTTCCGCGTTTGCCTCCTCTGACCCGTTTGGCGTCGCTTACTTTGGCCAGACCTACGCCAGCGATTCCACGCTGAACATGTCGAGCACCGGCACCAAGGAATTCGATAAGAAGATTGAGGAGCTGCAGAACCTGCCAACCAAGGACGAGCAGATCGACCGCGTCAATGAACTAGAGTCTGAGGCCTTTGGTCAATACGGCATCCTCCCCTTCGCCAACGGCCCACAGATGGTCGGTGTGAAGAAGGGCCTGGCCAACTATGGCGCCAACGGCTTCGCTATCCTCCCCAAGGAAGATATCGGCTGGGAGAAGTAAGAGCACAAAGGTCACTAGGGCAATACGCTCAAGCCTCCCGCGGCATCCCGAACAGTCTATGCCGCGGGAGGCTTTCTTCTGCCCGCAAAAGTCCACGCAGGCGGCATCAATTACTCGCGGTAGCTCTGCGCACACCTCCGATGGCGCGAGATCAAAAAATCCGCCCCACCCGAAGGTGGAGCGGACTCTTTAAAGCTCTACTGAGCGGTTACGGGGTATCGATTACTCGATAACCTTGGTAACGCGGCCAGCGCCGACGGTGCGGGAGCCCTCGCGGATAGCGAAGCGCAGGCCCTCGTCCATAGCGACCGGCTGGATGAGCTCAACGGACATCTCAACGTTGTCGCCAGGCATAACCATCTCGGTGCCCTCTGGCAGGTTAACAACACCGGTAACGTCAGTGGTACGGAAGTAGAACTGCGGACGGTAGTTGTTCATGAACGGGGTGTGGCGGCCGCCCTCTTCCTTCTTCAGGACGTAGACGGAACCCTCGAACTTGGTGTGCGGGGTGTAAGCGCCCGGCTTGATAACAACCTGGCCACGCTCAACGTCCTCACGCTTGGTACCACGCAGAAGCAGACCACAGTTGTCGCCAGCCTCGGTGTAGTCCATCATCTTGCGGAACATCTCGATACCGGTAACGGTGGTGGTCTGGGACTTCTCCTGGATACCGATGATCTCAACGTCCTCGTTGACGTTCAGACGGCCACGCTCAACACGGCCGGTAACAACGGTACCGCGGCCGGTAATGGTGAAGATGTCCTCGATAGGCATCAGGAACGGCTGGTCGGTAGCGCGCTCCGGATCCGGGATGGAGTTGTCGCAGGCTTCCATCAGGTCAACGACAGACTGTACCCACTTGTCATCGCCCTCGAGAGCCTTCAGAGCGGAGATGTGAACGATAGGAGCTTCCTCATCGTAGTCCTGCTCTGCGAGCAGCTCACGGATCTCCATCTCAACGAGCTCGATGATTTCCTCATCATCAACCATGTCGCACTTGTTCAGTGCAACGAGGATGTAAGGAACGCCAACCTGGCGAGCAAGCAGAACGTGCTCACGGGTCTGCGGCATCGGGCCATCGGTTGCAGCAACAACCAGGATAGCGCCGTCCATCTGAGCAGCGCCGGTAATCATGTTCTTGATGTAGTCGGCGTGGCCCGGAGCGTCAACGTGTGCGTAGTGGCGCTTCGGGGTGGAGTACTCAACGTGGGAGATGTTGATGGTAATACCGCGCTCCTTCTCCTCAGGAGCCTTGTCGATCATGTCGAACGCGAATGCCTCGTTCTCCTCAGGGTACTGGTCAGCCAGAACCTTGGTGATCGCTGCGGTGGTGGTGGTCTTGCCGTGGTCGACGTGTCCGATGGTGCCGATGTTCACATGCGGCTTCGTACGCTCGAACTTCTCCTTTGCCACTGTATGTCCTCCTGGACTATATGGTGGCTACGACCTTCGCAGCCACGTGGTTGACAGTTGTCATTGGCACCCGACCCACAGTATGTGGGGCAAAGCGCTAATGACGCTTTCTTTACGTGCCAGTTACACGATCCTAGATTTATGTCGCGGTTTTTTCAAACCGCCGTTATAGGAGGTAACCCCGCGAAAAATCGCGGCCATTTCCCTCGACAAGAATCTTTTAAAAGGATCCTGGGAGGGTAACGGCCGGCTCAATTCACAACTTAGAGTACTAAGCTGCAAACTCAGCCCGCCGCTACCCTGGCCCAGTTGTCCCGCCCCGCGGCGGGTCTGGCATCTACTGGCGAAGAGTACCAGCCCGACTAAACCGCGGAGGAGACGGGGGCTAGCGCTTAGTTAGCGCCGCCGGTGCGCTCCTCGATGATCTCCTGTGCCACGGAGGAAGGAACCTCTGCGTAGGAATCGAAGACCATGGTGAAGTTTGCGCGGCCTGCGGTGGAAGAACGCAGGTCACCGATGTAACCGAACATCTCGGACAGCGGCACCTTAGCCTTCACAACCTTCGCGCCGGAGCGGTCTTCCATAGCGAAGACCTGGCCACGACGGGAGGAGATGTCACCGTTCACGGTACCCATGTACTCCTCAGGGGTGACAACCTCAACGGCCATCATCGGCTCGAGCAGAACCGGCTTAGCCTTGGCCATTGCTTCCTTGAAGACCTGGGAGCCGGCCAACTTGAAGGCCATCTCGGAGGAGTCGACGTCGTGGTACTGGCCGTCTTCCAGGGTGGCCTTAATGTTCACCATCGGGAAGCCTGCCAGGTAGCCGTACTGCATAGCGTCCTGGATACCAGCGTCGACGGAAGGAATGTATTCCTTCGGAACGCGGCCACCGGTAACGGCATTCTCGAATGCGTAGGTTGCGGACTCGCCCTCTTCCAGGGTCTCTGGGTCCGGGTTGTACGGCTCGATGGTGCAGATAACCTTTGCGAACTGGCCGGAACCACCGGTCTGCTTCTTGTGGGTGTACTCCATGGACTCAACCTTCTTGCGGATGGTCTCACGGTATGCAACCTGCGGGTTACCGATGTTTGCCTCGACCTTGAACTCGCGCTTCATGCGGTCAACCAGAACGTCGAGGTGGAGCTCGCCCATGCCGCCGATAACGGTCTGGCCGGTCTCTTCATCCAGTTCAACGGTGAAGGTTGGGTCCTCAGCAGCAAGCTTCTGAATGGCGTTGCCCAGCTTCTCCTGGTCAGCCTTGGTCTTCGGCTCAATGGAAACCTTGATAACCGGATCCGGGAAGTCCATGGACTCGAGGATGATCTGGTCATCCTTGTCACACAGGGTGTCACCGGTGGTGGTCTCTTTCAGGCCAACAACTGCGTAGATGTTGCCGGCGTCTGCCTGCTCAACAGGGTTCTCCTTGTTGGCGTGCATCTGGAAGAGTTTACCGATGCGCTCCTTCTTACCCTTGGTGGAGTTCATGACCTCGGTACCCGGGGTGACCTGGCCGGAGTACACGCGGATGAAGTTCAGCTGGCCGAAGAACGGGTGAGCTGCAATCTTGAAGGACAGTGCGGAGAAGGCAGACTCCACGGAAGGCTTACGGGTGAGCTGGTTGTCCTCGTTGCCGACCTCGTGGCCGATAACCTCGCCAACGTCCAGCGGGTTAGGCAGGAAGTCAACGACAGCGTCCAGCAGCGGCTGCACACCCTTGTTGCGGTAAGCGGTACCGCAGTAAACCGGGTAAACCTCGGAGTTGATGGTCAGCTTACGGATGCCGGCCTTCAGCTCGTCAATGGTCAGCTCCTCGCCGCCGAAGTACTTCTCCATGAGCTCTTCGTCGGACTCAGCAACGGTCTCAACCAGCTTCTCGCGGTACTCTGCTGCCTTGTCCTTGAGGTCCTCAGGGATCTCCTCGTAGGTAGGCTCAGCACCGGTCTCGACCTTGCCGCGCCAGGTGATGGCCTGCATGTTCAGCAGGTCAACGACGCCGTCAAAGTCGTCCTCAGCGCCGATAGGCAGCTGCATAACCAACGGCTTAGCGCCCAAGCGGTCAACGATGGTGGAGACGGTGTAGTAGAAGTCTGCGCCCAGCTTGTCCATCTTGTTGACGAAGCAGATACGCGGAACGTCGTACTTAGCAGCCTGACGCCACACCTGCTCGGACTGCGGCTCAACGCCTTCCTTACCGTCGAAGACTGCGACGGCGCCATCGAGAACACGGAGGGAACGCTCAACCTCAACGGTGAAGTCAACGTGACCCGGGGTGTCGATGATGTTGATCTGGTTGTTGTTCCAGAAGCAGGTCACGGCAGCGGAGGTAATGGTGATGCCGCGTTCCTTCTCCTGTGCCATCCAGTCAGTGGTGGAAGCACCGTCGTGGGTCTCGCCCACCTTACGGTTGATACCGGTGTAGAAGAGAATACGCTCGGTGGTCGTCGTCTTACCAGCATCGATGTGGGCCATGATGCCGATGTTGCGGACCTTGTTCAGGTCCTTAAGCACTTCTTGTGCCACGTTTATACCCCAACTTAATAGTCGTCGACGCCGTGACCAGGTTTCTGGCTATGACGCCTGCATGGATAAGGTCATGTATATTTTTGCCACTATTTGGCCGTCCTCGGGGCAGCCTGCCCCTAGACTTCCATCGCTTCAGTGTACTGGACACTCCACGATGCCGCTGGACTGGGCAGGTATACCGCCCAGAGATCACACCCATTAGGGCAAAAAATGACCCAAGCAAGAGATATGGAGTTTTGTGTTGCCGCGGCAGGAAAACTGCCGGCAGCCAGCGCGAAACTTGTTTCTCGTTGCTTGGGCCATTGATGTGGGTGCTGAAATTACCAGCGGTAGTGGGCGAAGGCGCGGTTGGCCTCTGCCATCTTGTGAGTATCCTCACGACGCTTAACGGAAGCGCCGAGGCCGTTGGAGGCATCCAGGATCTCGTTTGCAAGACGCTCGATCATGGAGTTCTCGCGACGCTGACGGGTGAAGGTCACCATCCAGCGCAGTGCCAGGGTGTTAGCGCGGTCAGGGCGGACCTCAACCGGCACCTGGTAGGTAGCGCCACCGACACGGCGGGAGCGAACCTCGAGGTCTGGGCGGATGTTGCCCAGTGCCTTCTCCAGGGTGCCAACCGGATCGGTACCGGTCTTCTCGCGGCAAGCCTCGAGAGCGCCGTAAACAATGCGCTCTGCGGTGGACTTCTTGCCATCCTGGAGGATCTTGTTGACGAGCATGGTTACCTGCTCGGAGTTGTATACCGGGTCCTTGACTACAGGACGCTTCGGAGCAGCATTCTTACGCATTGTTTATTACTGTCCCTTCTTTGCGCCGTAACGGGAACGTGCCTGCTTACGGTCCTTGACACCCTGGGTATCCAGAGCGCCGCGGATGATCTTGTAACGAACACCAGGAAGGTCCTTCACACGGCCGCCGCGAACGAGGACCATGGAGTGCTCCTGCAGGTTGTGGCCCTCACCCGGAATGTAGGCGGAAACCTCAATACCGGTGGTCAGGCGAACACGAGCAACCTTACGCAGTGCGGAGTTCGGCTTCTTAGGAGTGGTGGTGTACACGCGGGTGCACACGCCGCGACGCTGCGGGGAACCCTTCAGCGCAGCGGTGGAAACCTCTTTACGCTTATCGTGGCGGCCCTTGCGGACCAGCTGCTGAATAGTTGGCATTTAACAGTCTTTCTGTCGAATCGCACCGAAACCAAAAGAAAGGAACCAAACATGCAAAAATGGGCGCTCTTTCCCGGGGCGCTGCCGCATGTCCAGAACTCTTTCCAAGGCCGGTGCCTTGTTAAGGATCAGACTCTTCACCGCGCGCCATTATGACACGCATAGTGAACTGAGGTTTAGAGTAGCAAACCGACCGCGCTTTATACAAAACGCGGTCGGCGGCTTCTTCCTGCTAGGACCATTCCCAGACCAGGTCCGCCGCGGCGGCCTTGGTGGCAAAGTAGTCCTTTTCCTGTTCCTCCCACGTTTCAAACCACTGCTCGTAGCCAGGCTCGCGGGCGATGGCGCGTTCGCGGCGTTGGTCACGGGGGCCGTCGATAAGCACGCTTACTACCGCTCCCCTCTCCTTGGCCGCAGCAATATTGGCTGCGGTTACCGAGCCCACGCCTTCCACGATGAGATCATCGCGCACATCCAAGCTGGCCCAGTCCCCTGGGGCACCTGCTTCCCAATCCCAGCGCCAGTAGCCGGGGTTCATGGTGCGCAATACCTGCTTGGCCACCATATCGGAACCCTTATCCAGGCCGTGCCAGCCGGGGTAAAACTCATCGAGGTGCACCACCCGCCAATTGGTGCGCTCGGCCAGCGCGGCGGAGGTCCAGGTTTTGCCGGCGCCCGAGGGGCCGTCGATAAGCACGGTCACCGGCTTAAAGGCCCGCTTTCTGGCTGCGGCCAGCTTGACGATGTCCTCTAAAAGGCGCTCTTGTTGGCTATCTAAGTCCATGGTCGCTTAATCACTGCTTTCGCGGTCTATAGGCCGAAGAATCTCCAGGCCCCAGTGAGTACCGAAACTACCACCGGTACGAAAGCAAGGACGGCGCCGCAGGCCATAATCCACCCATCGCGGGCCCGCAGCCGCGACTCACGCGCCCACGAGCGCTTCCCACCGCCAGGCGGGGTACGGCCGAAACCGCGCGCCTCCATGGCGGTGGCCAACTTGCCACCGCGGCGCAGCGCAATCACCAAAAGCCCGAAGGACATGGTCAGCAAATGCTGCAGCTTGCCGACGTCCGTCAGCCCCCTCGCCCTGCGCGCCATCCCCAACGACTGCCAGTCGGACTGGAAGAGCGTCATCATACGCACGCCGGCGACCGCACCAATGACAAAGCGCGAGGGCAGCTTCAGGATCTGCGAGAGTGCATCGCCCAATTCCGTCGGGTCAATATCGCGGGCTAAGACCACCATAGGTAGCGCCACGGCAAAAACACGCAGCGTAATGGCGATAGCGAGGGTCAGCGAGTTCTGTGTGACCGCAATGAGCCACCAACTGAAATACTCCTTGCCACCTGCCTCGCCGTACAACAGCATGGAAATACCGGAAATCGGCGCTATGAGAAGAAGGAACCAACCGGATTTAAAAAGCCGCACCCACGACACCCCGCACAGCGGGGCGAAGGTCAGTGTCAACGCCAGCGACACCGCGGCCGAAACCCAGTCAATGGAGGCCAATAGTGGGGTAACCCAGATAAACATCAAGAAGATGCGGCTTAGCGGGTTAGCCCCGCGCAAAAGATTAGGCACCGTGAACCTCCACTCGGTGATCCCCCAAGGCCTGGATAAATAGCGGGTCATGAGTGATAGAGGCGATGGTGGTGCCATCATCTGCCAATTGCCGCAGCAAGCGCACCAGCTCCACGAAGGTCTGGGGGTCTTGACCAAAGGTGGGCTCATCCAAGAGCAGCACCGACGGCGCGGTCACCAAGGCAGTGGCCACCGACAGGCGCCTTTTCTCACCGCCCGAGAGTGTAAACGGGTTGGCCTCCAAGAGATGCTCCAGCCGCAGTGATTCCACCAGCTGCGCGATCCTCTCCTCTGGCGGGTCCACGCGCATTACCTTGGGCGCAACCCGCAGCTCCTCGGCCACCGTGCGGGCGACGAATTGGTGCTCCGGATTCTGGAAGACAAAGCCAATGCGGTCCGCCAGCTCGCGCGACTTCCAGCGCAGCGGCGGCCCCTTGACCCCGCGACGCACGAAATCGGCCACCCCAATCTCACCGGATTCTGCCGGCAGCAACCCGGCCATGGTCATCAACCAGGTGGACTTACCCGCGCCATTCGGCCCGGTAATGACCGTCGATGCTCCCGCCGGCAACGCAATCGTGCGCGGCGGACCATAGCGCGTGATGAGGTCGGTACTCCACAGTGCGGGTTCGCGCTGCGCAAGCTCGGCTTCACTGAGGCGTCGCGCCTGCGGCAGGCCGGAGACCTGGCGGCGCTGGGCCACCTCCGCGAAGGAGCCATCGGAGACTATGCGCCCATGGTCTAACTCCACCGCGCGCTCGAGCACTCCGTCCCACGCAGCGTGCTGGTGTTCTACCACCACGAGCGTCGCACCGGTTTCTTCCACCAGCCTAGACACGGCGCGCACGACATCTCGCGCACCCTCGGGGTCTAGGTTGGCCGTGGGCTCATCCAGCAGCACCACACCCGCACCCATCGCAATGACGCCGGCCAACGCCAAACGCTGTTTTTGGCCACCGGAAAGCCTCTCAGTGGGGAAATCCAGCGGTACAAAAGGACCCACCAACTCCTTGGCAGTCGCTACTCGACGCCAAATTTCCTCACGTGGATAAGCCAGGTTCTCACAGCCAAAGGCAATGTCGTCCCCCACACGCGCGGAGATCACCTGCGAGTCTGGGTCTTGAAGCACCAACCCCACCGGGATGGAGCGCCCCGGTTCCTCCACCAGGCCGCTGGAATCCTCCAAAAGAAGCTCACCCGTGCGAGTTCCCTCCTCATCGGAGCCGAGCACTCCAGCCATCGCAGCTAACAAAGTAGACTTACCCGATCCCGAGTCACCGCACAGCAGTACCCGCTCGCCTGGCTCAATGACCAAGTCAATATCGGCCAAGGCCGGCTGCTTTCGTCCCGCATGGGTCCACCCAAAGCCTCGGGCGGTTATCTTGGTGGCGTTTCCCGCCAGCGTCGAAAAATCAGACACCGAAACAACTCGCCCTAAGCGCGCTGTTCACGGCCTGCGGCAAAGCGGTCCAAAGCACCGGTCTTTGCCAACGCCTTGACCACAAAGTAGCCCAACGCACCGGCCAAAATAGCACCGGAAACGCTCAGCGTAGCAAGGTAAATAACTTTGAATTCAAAGCTACGCGCCAGGTTGCCGGAGAGAAATAGCTCCAGAACAAAAGCACCCCAACCGGCAGCCATGCCGGCCAAGATAGACACGCCCAGACCAAACTTACGGTAGAGGAAAATGGCCAGGATGATCTCCACACCAATGCCCTGCGCGAGGCCGGAGTACAAGGTGCTAATGCCCCACTGGGAGCCCAGCACCGCCGATACGGTGGCGGCCAATACCTCAACATAGATGGCCGCACCCGGCTTGCGAATAATCAGGCCACCAAGCACGCCACCGATAAGCCAAATACCCGTAGCGATACCCCCCAGACCCGGTGTCACGGCATCCATGGCCTCAAACCAGGCATAGCCCACCGCATTCCACCCTAGGAACACAAAGCCACAGGCCACACCCAACACGGATGCCACCACAATATCGACCACGCGCCAATTCAGGCTGCGCTTCGGGGCAGCGGACACACGTGTATTAATAGTCATAATTTCCTCCCTCTCGCCGGCATTATCCGGATCAGGTTCAACGGTTCGCCACAACACCTGTGGCATCTCAGCCTCTACCCTGCTCAACGACCTCAGCGTCAGCGCAAGCAAAAGCACCCGTGAGTTGTGCAGTTATCAAGCCTCAGTCAAGAGTCACACAGGCATTGCTGCATTCCTGACCAAAAGCTGTATTAAGCCTAGCAAGCTCCACTACGCCTACCCCCTACTGCCACCCGACCACGTCCACCAGCAAAGGGTTAGCTCGTACAACAATGCAAACTTGCCCCTCACAGTGTTAACAGGCGCATTACCGTACGTTTGCACAAAGCCCTCGACAGTCAGCCACGGCGGAGCACTAAACCAGTCAAAACTAATAGACCCTGCGCGGCGCACAGCACGCCCCACAGGGTCAAGTCTTGAAGTCAATTGCCCGGCAAAATACCGGTGCTTTCGAACTTCAGACGATAAAAGACGATAGCCCGTTAGCACCAGCAATCCCTATGGACTGTACTGGGCTAACGGCCAATACCGTTCCCTAATCGGTGGGAAGATTACGCCCTTTCCGTGGCGCGTGAGTGCAGGCCTTTAAACAGCCCCGCACTCACGATTACTTGGAGGAGCTAGAAGAGCTGGAGGAACCAGCGCCCGGAGCACAGGAGTTGATAAGCAATCCCAGTGCCAGTGCGCCAGCCGCAGCCAGAGCAATTCCGCCACCAATGCGGCCAGCCTCTGGGCTAACCTTCTTCAGCATCAGGTTAATCTGGTTAGCCTGCTTTGCAAGCGGGCCATTGAAGATACCCAGCTGCTTCTGGAGCGCAGCATTCTGTGCACCCAGCTGACGGTTGACGCCATCAATCTGAGCAGAAACCTGCTTTACCAGCGGGGAGAAGCCCGGGATATTCATCTGGGAAGCCAGACCAATCGGCAGCAGGAACAGCAGCGGCAAGCCAAGGCCTGCAGCGGCCGGTGCACAGCGCTCCCAATCAACGTTGGAAGAACCAGAGGACAAATCCGGGGTCAAGGACGAACCTTCGTCATCCTTGTCAGCTGGCTTGGACTCCGGGTCATTCGGATCGGTTGGCTCACCGTCGTTCTTAGAACCGGTTACCTCATCACCATCATTGGTGCCGTCACCATCGGTATCAGCCTTGGTCGGGTCAGTCGGAGCACCCGGCTTACCGTCCTCAACCTTGTTGCCGTCCTTATCGAACGGGTTCTTGGTGCCGTTTACCTCGTCACCGTCGTTAATGCCGTCACCGTCAGTGTCAGCCTTATTCGGATCGGTACCGAGCTCCTTCTCCTCGTCGTCGGTCAGACCATCACCATCGGTATCGGTATCCTTATCAGCCGGCTTAGACTCCGGGTCATTCGGATCGGTCGGCTCACCGTCGTTCTTAGAACCGGTTACCTCATCACCATCATTGGTGCCGTCACCATCGGAATCAGGGTTGGTCGGGTCAGTCGGAGCACCCGGCTTACCGTCCTCAACCTTGTTGCCGTCCTTATCGAACGGGTTCTTGGTGCCGTTTACCTCGTCACCGTCGTTAATGCCGTCACCGTCAGTGTCAGCCTTATTCGGATCGGTACCGAGCTCCTCCTCTTCCTTATCAGTCAGACCATCACCATCAGAATCCTTGTCCTCGGGAACTGGAGGAACAGCTGTGTCCTTCTCGGTGACGGTGACCTTAACCGGAACCTCATCGGTAGAACCATCCGGGTAAGTCACCACAACAGTGGCATCCTTCTCACCCTCAGACTTAGTATCAACCGGCTCCTTGTACTCAAACTTGGTACCCTCCGGCAAGTCACCCGGATTCTCAATCGAATCCTCAGCCTTCGGAGTCTCACCAACCTCTACAGACTGATCCTTACCCTGCGGATCAAACTCATCAGCCTGAGGCTTTTCCGTCACAACGAAAGAATCCGCAGCGATTGCAGTGTCATCGCCAGTTACGAACTCAGCAGTGAACACATCACCTTCGACGGCGTCCTCAGGGACCGTGAACACACACTGATTAGCCTGTGCCTCAGTAGTGATGCCCTCACAAGTCTTAAATTCTTCACCATTCTTCTTCCAAACAATCTTGTTCGGAGTTACTGGGAAAGGACCCTTAACATCCAAGACCGGCTTATCGCCCTTGCGGGCGGGGTTCTCGGTCATGTCATAGTTGGTGATGTCTAGAGAAACGTTATGGCGAGGTACCAATGCGAAATTGACGTTGTACCACATTGGGTTTGCGACGAGATTCGCTCCCGCAATTGGATGTGGGTTACGGTCCCCATTCGCCGTTGGACTCTGGAACAGCGGGAGACGCCAGCCTGAGTAAGCGAGGGTAGACTTCCCGTCCGGAGACTCTACATGTCCGTACAGATACTTCTTGGACTCGTTCGTTAGATTGCCATCGGAAAACTTGAGCGAATACCGGCCATCTGCATCGGTTTTTGTGGTTACCGTCTCGGCAATATACTCGGGGTGCTCTTCGAGCAGCTCTTTAGCAGCAGCCTGCTGCTGCGCCACAGGAAGTGTTTCAACCTTTGCCGCATACGCGCCGATTCCCTCAGGGGTAAGTACACTCATGACGACGTTATACCCTGCAGCTGCCACGTCACTACCGGTCATATCTGGACCATCGACACGAGCATCGCGGGTCTCAAGCCAAACTCGACCACCCACATGGTTCTTCATAGCCAAATTGCCCGCCTGGTTTGGCAGAGTTTCGTCCTCATCCTTAACCCATTCAGCCTTGGGTTTATGCATATAAGAGGTATCTCCCTCATTCTGCATGAAAACCGCAGTGCGCTGCATATTGGTTCCGATGCTGTTCCAGGCACCCTGCTGATCGGCGCCCATCGAGTTACGGAACGCGCCAGGGAAGAAGCCTCCCACCTGACGGAAAGGAGAAACCGTAGCACCATTGCGTTCATCCTTGAATGGATTAATCCACAACTTGTAGTACTGGTCCGTGCTTGCAGTGTAGGTATGCTCCTTGCCATGAACGTCCGTCCACGGCTCTCGGAGGTCAAATGCATATGCACCAGGGCCCGCTTGGGAAGTCTTATCACCACTTAACTGGTTGGAAGTTTTGGCGGAATAGACTGGAGAGACTGCCCCATCCTTATCAATCCATTGCATGTAGACAGTGGTCCCCTCTGGCACGGGCAAATTACCTGCATCGGTTGGACCAAAGCCTGAACCATCATCAATATAAGCGCGACCGGACAGTGTTGACTTCGCATTTGTCATGTCGGTAGCAGACTTAATGTAGCCGTTTGCAATGGCGTCTGCTTCTTGAGCGTTGGAGGCATTATTGGCAGCTGCCGCTTCTTGAGCTTGTGCCACTGCGGCACTCTGAGGCGCTGCGACCGCATGGACAAACGGAGAAACGAGAGCTACAGAGAGAGAGCAGCGGCAGCGATAGTAGTGCCGCGACGGCGAGTTACGCCGTTAAAACTCTTCATTTTCATGAAAAGTCCTTCCTTAAGAAAAATTAGGGAACATCAGAGAACAGGAGTAGGCCGGGCAACCTGTGCTCGAGCGTACGCGCAGCTGACTTTTAGCTGATTCTGAACTGTCCTCAGCCTGTCATATTATTGAAATCCGCCGGCCACCGCAAGCTATGACGTCATTTAAATACATTATTATCACTGGTTAACGTTGTATACATTCACAGCCTTCGGCAATGTTCCCAGTCAGCGGGGTTTAAGATTCCCTCACCCAAGCTAAGTATGTGATAAGGCGCCTAAATTTTATTCTTGGAAAGCAATGCGTTGCCTTTTATCTGTCTCCGTTTTGGACATGAAAAAGCGTGTCTGGAAGTCCAGACACGCTTTCTGTTGAAGCAGCAATTACGGCGTTGCTGCCCTCGCTTCTACCTAGAAGGTGAAGTCCTCATCCAGCGGAACGGAAGCACCGGTGAACTCACCGAAGCCGTCATCACCATAGATGGAATCGCCATAAGTCGGAATCGAGTATGCAGCATTGCGCGCAGCCTCGGTCGGCTTAACGGAGATATTGCGGTAACGGGAAATACCGGTACCAGCCGGAATCAGCTTACCGATGATGACATTCTCCTTGAGGCCAATGAGCTTATCGGAGCGCTTATTAATAGCGGCGTCGGTAAGCACGCGAGTGGTCTCCTGGAACGATGCAGCAGACAGCCAAGACTCAGTAGCCAAGGAAGCCTTGGTAATACCCATAATCTCCGAACGCAACTGAGCCGGCTCACCTCCCTCTGCAACCTGGGCAGCATTGAGCTGCTTAGCCTCAGAAAGGTCAATGAGGTTACCCGGCAACAAGTCCGTGGTACCCGCATCAATGACGGTACCGCGGCGCAGCATCTGGCGGATGATGATCTCGATGTGCTTATCGTGAATAGCCACACCCTGGGTACGGCAGCATCTCATTCCCTAGTAGACGGGAAGCTAACGCCCTCCCCCTGGCGCGGAAATGTGGGGCCAAGGCCCCACACGGAACCGATTACTTAGAGGAGCTGGAGGAGCTGGAAGAACCGCCGTTCGGAGAACAAGCACTTGCAACCAGACCCAGAGCCAACGCACCAGCAGCAGCCAAAGCGACGCCACCAGCAACACGGTCAACACCAGACTTCTTGAGCATCACATTGATCTGGTTGGCCTGGCGAGCCAACGGACCGTTGTAGATACCCAGCTGCTTCTGGAACTGAACGGTCTGCGCACCCAGCTGACGGTTGATGCCGTCAATCTGTGCAGAAATCTGCTTCATCAACGGGGAGAAGCCCGGGATGTTCATCTGGGAAGCCAAACCAACCGGAATCAGGAACAGCAGCGGGATGCCAACACCAGCAGCAGCCGGCGCACAACGCTTCCAATCAACATTGGAAGAACCAGAAGACTGGCCCGGCAAGGAGGATCCGTCAGGCAGGTCGGAAGAACCGCCCTGGTTGTCCGGCTCTTCGTCCTTAACGCCGACCTCAACCTCGGCCTTACCACCATCAAGGTCTTCGTCCTCGACGACTACGGTAATCGGGCCTTCAACATCCTTACCCGGAGTAACAACAACGTTGCCGTTGTCATCAATCTTGGCAGGAACGTCCTTGCCATTCTTATCCGTGGCAGAAACCTTGGTGCCTTCATCAGGGTTGGTCACCTTGATGCCGGTGTTCTGCTCTTCACCGGAAGGCTTTACATCCTTCACATCGGACTTATCGACGGAGGTTGCACCCTGGTCATCACCTGGCTTGGCTTCCGGCTTGGAGGAGGCATCCTTCGGATCGGTACCTGCCGCAGCTTCCTCTGCATCGGTTGCACCATCATTGTCATCATCAGTGTCGGTGACATCCGGCTGGCCATCGCCATCGGTATCACGCTGAACCGTAACAATCTTGGTGCCCTGAGCAACTTCCTTGCCATCCTTATCGGTGACAGAAACAGCTACCTCAACATCGCGCTCTTCTTCATCCTTACCCCAGTCAGAAACCGACGGAGTACCGGTGACCTCACCAGTGGACTCATCAATGCTCAAGCCGTCAGGAAGACCCTCAGCAGCAACCTTGCCACCCTCTGGGATGTTCTTTGCAACTTCGAACGGGTCAGCTTCCTGGCCATCGACAACGGTTACCTTATCGGTAACAACCGAAGGCTCATCAGTCTGAGCAGGCTTGGAGGAGGCATCCTTCGGATCGGTACCTGCCGCAGCTTCCTCTGCATCGGTTGCACCATCATTGTCATCATCAGTGTCGGTGACATCCGGCTGGCCATCGCCATCGGTATCACGCTGAACCGTAACAATCTTGGTGCCCTGAGCAACTTCCTTGCCATCCTTATCGGTGACAGAAACAGCTACCTCAACATCGCGCTCTTCTTCATCCTTACCCCAGTCAGAAACCGACGGAGTACCGGTGACCTCACCAGTGGATTCATCAACGCTCAAACCATCCGGCAAGCCATCAACAACAACCTTGCCACCCTCAGGAATGTTCTTAGCAACCTCGAACGGCTTAGCCTCCTGACCCTCAACTACGGTCACAGTGTCAGGCACTACAGAAGCATTAGAGGTGTCTGGGGCATCGGTCTTCGGCGCAGTGATCTTCACATCAATCGGATCACCAACCTTGTTGCCATCCCTGTCCTTAACAACAACCTTGGC